>NZ_JAWLNX010000002.1:0-279410 GCF_035320975.1 Saccharopolyspora mangrovi
CCCCCCCCCCCCGGGGGGGGGGGGGGGGGGGGGCCCCCCCCCCCCCCCCCCCACATCAGCGTCGAGACCTACTCGGCCATCGAACCGTTGAGCCGCTCCAGCGCATCGTTCATGTGCGCCTCCAACCGCGACAGCAGCAACGCCTCGTCACCGGCCTCGATCGCATCCACCAAGCCCTTGTGCTCATCGACCAGGGCCTGCACGTCGGCGTGGTACTTGTCCTGCAACGCCGTCAAGCACATCCGCTTCTCCACCAGCAGCGTCTGCGCCATCCGCTGCAAACGCGCACTGCCGGAAACCCGCACCAGCGTCTCGTGGAACTCCTGATCGGCATCGGCCAGCTCGATGGCATCACCCTTGCCCGCAGCCGCCACCATCCGCGACTGCGCCGCGGTCAGCTCCGCCACCGCCTCCACCCGGTGATGCCGCACGATCTGCTCGCACGCCGCCCGCTCCACCGCCAGCCGCGCCAAGTAGATGTCGGCGACATCAGCGGTGTCCAGATCCATCACGAACAGCCCGCGGTGCGGCTCGCTGCGCAATAACCCCTCGGCCACCAGCCGCTGCATCGCCTCCCGCAACGGCCCCCGGCTGACCCCCAGCCGCGCCGCCAGCTCCGCCTCACCCAGCTGCGACCCCGGAGGCAGCGAGCCGTACATGATCGCCGCGCGCAACTGGTCGGCCACGATCGCCGCGGTCGACTTGCGCTGCACCGGCTCCAGCTCACCCGGCTGCTGGTCCTGCTCCTCGGTCCCGAGCACTGCGCTCACCATTTCCTCGTCTCACCGCCGGCCCACTAGGCACGACGGCCTGCGAACAGCGTTCCCAATCCCTCGCGCGCGCGGTCGTCACCGGCCAGCCGCAACGCCTCCCAAGCGCTGACCTGGTTGGCCGTGAGCACCGGCTTGCCCAGCCGCTGCTCCAGCTCCGGCAACCACGCAGCGGTGTGCAGTGCGGTGTCGGGCATCAGCAGCGCCTCGGCCCGCTCGTCGTCGTTGGCCGCGGCGAACTCCAGCACCGCCTCGCGGCCCAGCGTGCCGACCTCGGCGGCGGTGATGATGCCCCTGCTGGACAACCGCACCGCCTCCAGCCTGTCGGCGTGCAGGAACTCCACGAACCGCTCGGCCACATCAGCCGGGTAGGTCGCTGCCACCGCCACCCGCGACAACCCCAGCCGGGCCGCGGCGTGCACGAACGCCAGCGATGTGCTCGAGGTGGGCACCCCGGTCACCGCCTGCAGCTTGGCGACCTGGTCACGTGCCCCGTCCGGGCCGAACACGAAGCTGCCCGAGGTGCACGCCCAGATCACCGAGTCGACCGCGCCCAGCTCGCGGGCGCCGTCGGCCAGCACCTGCTCCGAGCCCACGTCCAGCAGCGCGTCCACCCGGTGGGCGTCCTCGCGCATCAGGGTGTGCACCAGCGGCAGGCGCACGTCGTCGCCGAGCAGCTCCTCCAAGATCGGGTAGTCGTCTTCGGCGCTGTAGCCGGGGTACAGAATTCCTGCGGTGTGCGGCACCGGGGAGCTCCATCCTGTGCTTGTCACGTCCAACGGCCACGACCCTGCGCGAACCCCCACCCGTGGGTGTCGGATTGTTGACAATGTTACCGCAGGGTTCGCGGCCGTCAGAACGTTCGTGATGTCATCTTTACCGCCGGGGCGATCACGCCGCCGGCGCGTCAACCGCCTGCATCAAACGCTGCTCGGCACCCACCGCCGACAGCCCCATCTCGCGCAACGCCGCCCAGATCGTGACCTGGTTGGCGGTCAGCACCGGCTTGCCCAACTCCTGCTCCAACGGCCCGATCAGGTCGTAGGTCGGCAGGTTGGTGCACGAGATGAACATCGCCTCGGCCTCCGGGCGATCGGCCTTGCGCACGATCTCGACCACATCGGCGTAGCAGGTCTTCCAGATCTGGCCGTGCAACCCCAAACCCACGCTCGAGGCCACCTCGACACCGTGCTCACCCAGGAACGAGCACAACCGGTCGGTGATGCTCACGACGTAGGGCGTGGCGATCGCCAGGCTGCTCACGCCGAGCACCTCCAGTGCCTCAACCAGCGCGCCCGAGGTGGTCACCGCCGCCGGAGCACCGGCCTCGCGCATGACCTCCACCAGCCGCCGCTGACCACCCGCACCGTCGACGAAACTGCCCGAGGTGCACGCGTAGGCCACCACCTCGGGTTCCGGCACCAGCAGGTCACGGGTCGCGGCGTGCACCGCGGACTCGTCGGAGACCAGGTTGGCCTGCTCCACGCTCACCGGCACCGGCACGAACGCCGTGCGCGTCAAGTACAGCGACACCGCCTCCGGCGCCCACCGCCACAACTCGCGGTCCAGCGCCAGGTCGAACGGGGCGATCACCCCGATCCCGCGCTGCGGCCCCGGCCCGGGCGTCGCACCCAGGAAGTCATCAGGTGCCATCTCGGGGCCCGCCTAACGCTCGATGCGGTCATAGCGCAACGTCTCGCCGACGCTGCCGGAACGCCACACGTCGTTGCAGGCCTCGGCCATCTCGGCCAAACCCTCCACGATCGTGGCGTAGACGTTGCCGGGCACCCACCCCACATCACCGTTGAGCAGCAGGTTGTTGCGCCCGTAGAAGATCGCCAGGTCGATCACGCCCGGCAGGTCCTCGATCCCCTTCTCCTGCTTGAACTCCCGGTCCAGCATCCCGCCGGGGAAGGAGAAGTACACGACATCACCCGGGATCGGGGTGACCGTCGGGTTCTCCTGCCCGGGCTCGTCGACGGCGAAGCGCGGCACCATCGTGTAGATCTCGTTGCGCGCGTACTTGGCGTGGTGCACCGGTCCGACCTGCGGCAGCGCGTTCCACACCGCCTCGCAGGTGCGAGGGGCGTCGGCGTCGAGCAGCTCCGCCACGCAGGACACGCCGCGCTTCTCCAGCGTGATCGACAGGTACCTGGCCATTGATGATCCATTCCTTCGCAGTGGTGATCGTCGGGCTCTCCCCGCGTACCGGCCCCGCCGTCGCCAGTGGATTGTTGACAATCCTACGAACGCTTCCTAGCGTGTCAATGCCTCCACCGAAGCTCCTTTTTCACGCTCAGTGCTGGGGAAACACACTCTTAACCGGCGTGGGAGAACACTGCCCGGCACCCCTTCGGCCCTAAGGTCACCCACATGATCCACACCCGCCCCACCGTCGTCGTCCTCCACGACGACGACGCACCCGACGAGATGGCCCGCATCGCCGAACACGCCGACCTGCGCTACGCCACCGGCGACGAACTGCCCCACGCCCTGCCCGGCACCGACGCGCTGTTCGTGTGGTCCTTCCGCTCCCAAGCCATCGCCGACGCCTGGCCCCACGCCGACAAGCTCCGCTGGATCCACTCCGCCAGCGCCGGAGTCGACCGCCTCCTGTTCCCCCAGCTGCGCGACTCCCCGGTTGCCCTGACCAACTCCCGCGGCGTCTTCGACCAGCCTATCGCCGAATACGTCCTGGGCACCGTGCTCACCTTCGCCAAGGACATGCACACCACCCTGCGCCTGCAAGACACCAAGCAGTGGCGCCACCGCGTCACCGAACGCATCGGCGGCAAAACCGCCCTCGTCATCGGCACCGGCCCCATCGGCCGCGCCATCGCCCGCCAACTCACCGCAGCAGGCCTGCACGTCGCCGGCGCCGGCCGCACCACCCGCACCGGCGACCCCGACTTCGGCGACGTCCACGCCTCCGACGACCTGCCCCGCATCGCAGGCCACTACGACTACCTCGTCGTCGCCGCACCCCTGACCCCCCAAACCCACGGGCTCATCAACACCGAGGTCCTGTCGGCCATGCGCCCCACCGCCCGCCTCATCAACGTCGGCCGCGGCGAACAAGTCGACCAACCCGCCCTGGTCACCGCCCTGCAGCAGCACCAACTCGCCGGAGCCGCCCTCGACGTCTTCGACACCGAACCCCTGCCCACCAACTCACCCCTGTGGGAGATGCCCAACGTCCTGATCTCGCCCCACATGTCCGGCGACACCCTCGGCTGGACCGACGAGCTCGTCGAGCTGTTCCTGACCAACCTGCACGCCTTCACCCACGGCACCGACCTGCGCAACGTCGTCGACAAGCACCGCGGCTACGTCAGCACCTGACCCGCAGCCCGCCACACACAACTGGAGACGTCATGGCCAACACCGAGCCCGCCGAGCTGCCCGCCACCGAACTGCTGGCCGCCTACGCCGCCGGAACCCTCTCCCCGGTCGAAGCCTGCGAAGCCGTCCTGCAACGCATCAACGACCACGACCCGGCCATCAACGCCTACTGCCACCTCGACGCCGACGCCGCCCTGCGCCAAGCCCGCGAATCCGAAGACCGCTGGCACCGCGGCCAGCCCATCGGCCGCCTCGACGGAGTCCCCACCTCCATCAAGGACATCTTCCTCACCCGAGGCTGGCCCACCCTGCGCGGCTCCCACACCATCGACCCCGACCAGCCCTGGACCGAAGACGCCCCCGCCGTCACCCTCCTGCGGCGCGAAAACCCCGTGCTCCTCGGCAAAACCACCACCCCCGAACTCGCCTGGAAAGGCGTCACCGACAGCCCCCGCCACGGCATCACCCGCAACCCCTGGAACACCTCCCGCACCGCAGGCGGCTCCTCCGGCGGCGCCGCGGCCGCCGTGGCCACCGGCATGGGCCCCCTCGCACTCGGCACCGACGGCGGCGGATCGGTGCGCATCCCCGCCGCCTTCTGCGGCATCGCCACCCTCAAACCCACCTACGGCCGCATCCCCCTCTACCCCGCCAGCCCCTTCGGCACCCTCTCCCACGCCGGACCGATTGCCACCACCATCACCGACACCGCCCTCATGCTCGACGTCCTCGCCCACCCCGACGTGCGCGACTGGTCCGCGCTGCCCGCACCCACCGACTCCTTCCTCGACCACCTCGGCGGAGGAGTCACCGGCCTGCGCATCGCCGTGAGCACCGACCTCGGCTTCGGCACCCCCGTCGACCCCCAGGTCGCCGCCGCGCTCACCCGCGCCGCCCGCACCTTCAGCGACCTCGGCGCCCACGTCGAACACGCCGACCCCGCCATCACCGACCCCGCCGAGGACTTCCACGTCCTCTGGTACGCCGGCGCGGCCAAAGCCACCGAACACCTCACCGACGCCCAGCGCGACCAACTCGACCCCGGACTCGCCGAGATCTGCCGCCAAGGCCTCACCTACTCCGCCCAGGACTACCTCGAAGCCACCAACACCCGCATGATCCTCGGCCAGCGCATGGGCGCCTTCCACCAGACCTACGACCTGCTGCTGACCCCCACCGTCCCCATCCCCGCCTTCGACGCAGGCCGCGAATCACCCGCCGACGGCCACCGCTGGAGCAGCTGGACCCCGTTCACCTACCCGTTCAACATGACCCAGCAACCCGCCGCCAGCATCCCCTGCGGCCACACCGACGACGGCCTGCCCATCGGCCTGCAGATCATCGCCGCCCGCCACAACGACGCCACCATCCTCCGCGCCGCCCACGCCTACGAACAGGCCAACCCCTGGCCCCGCACCACCACACCCCAACAGCACTGAACACTGCTCGGGAATCGTTTGCGCGGCTGCTCGAGCGATAATCGGTGGATCCCGCTGTGGCTGCGTTACTAGGCTCGACGACATGATCGACCCGGGCCTGAAGGGCAAGACCGTGCTCGTCACCGGCGGCGCGATGAACATCGGTGCCGCGATCTCGCGCTCTCTTGCCCAGCAAGGCGCGCGTGTGGCCGTCCACTTCGTAGGGGCGACGCCCCAGCTTCGCTGGAGCACTCCCGTGCTACCCGGGACAGGGTCGGGGAGTTCGTGGCCTCGCTACCTGGCGCGGTAGCCGTGGAAGCGGACTTCCTCGAACCGGGCGCTGCCGATCGTCTGCTCGACCAGGTCGACAAGCAGCTCGGCCCGCTCGACGTGCTCGTCAACAACGCCGGGCACGCCGAGCAGGAGGACACGTTCACCACCCTGGACCAGGACGGCGTGGAACGGACCCTCCGCGTGAACCTGACCGCTCCGGCGATGCTCATGGCCGAGTTCTCACGACGGGTTCCCCACGATGCGCCCGAGAGCTCGAAGTCCGTGGTCAACATCTCGACCGACGCAGCCCGGAGCTTTCCCGGGCAGGTCGCCTACGGGGCGTCCAAAGGGGCGCTGGAGTCCCTCACCCGCGGGGCGGCGCTGGACCTGGGGCCGGTGACGCGCGTGAACGCTGTCGCACCGGGACCTGTCCAGACCGGCTGGATGAGCGAGGAGATGGTCGAATCAGTGACGCCGACCATCCCGCTGGGGAGGGTGGGTACTCCGCAGGACATCGCCGACGCCGTGGTCTTCCTCGCCTCCGACCAAGCTCGATGGATCAACGGTCAAGTCATCCAGGTCGCCGGTGGTCACTGGCTCTGACCACAGCGCACGACCGCGCCCACCCCCAACACGCCCTAGTCCCACGCCGACATCACGTGCTTGATGCGCGTGTAGTCCTCCAGCCCGTGCACACCGAAATCACGCGCCGAAGCCGAATGCTTGAAACCCGAATGCGGCATTTCGACCACCAGGCAATCGTGGGTGTTGATCCACACCGTCCCGGCCTGCAACCGCCGCGACATCCGCATCGCCCGACCGTGATCACGCGTCCACACGCTCGCCGTCAACCCGTAGCGCACACCGTTGGCCAACGCCACCGCCTCGTCCTCATCGGCGAAGGACTGCACCGCCACCACCGGACCCAGGATCTCGTGCTGCACCAGCTCATCGTCCTGCTCAGCACCATCGACCACCGTGGCCTCCAGGAAGAACCCCCGCTCACCCCGGCGCCGACCACCGGCCACCACCCGCGCGTGGCCCGGCAACCGATCCAACCGATCCAGCACCAACTCCAGCTGACCGGCGCTGTTGAGCGGACCGAACGACGCATCGGCATCCTGTGGCGGACCCGGCCGCAACTGCTGCGCCCACTCCACCAACCGCGACACCAACGCCTCGCGCACCTCCGCGGCCACCAACACCCGGCTCGCCGCCGTGCAGCTCTGCCCCGCGTTGCCGAACGCCGCCGCCGCGATCCGCTCCGCAGCCCGATCCAGATCCGCATCCCCGAACACCACCGCAGGCGCCTTCCCGCCCAACTGCAGGTGCGCCCGCTTCAAATCCGCCGCCGCCGACCCCGCGACCTCCATCCCCGAGCGCACCGTCCCGGTGATCGAGAACATCCCCGGAACCTCGTGGGCAACCAACGCCCGACCGCTGTCACGATCACCGCAAACCACGTTGAGCACACCCGGCGGCAAGAACTCCCCCGCCAACTCACCCAGCAACACCGCGCTCACCGGCGTGGTCTCCGCAGGCTTGAGCACCACCGCATTGCCCGCCGCCACCGCCGGCCCGACCTTGGCCGCCGCCTGCAGCAGCGGATGCGTCCACGACGTCACCGCCGCGCACACCCCGATCGGCTCCCGCCGCGTGAACGAGGTGTGCCCCACCCGGTACTCACCCCCGGCCGTGGCGCTCTCGGCACGAGCCGCCCCCGCGTAGAACCGCAGCAGGTCCACCGCCATCGGCAGCTCCTCGCCGCGCACCACCTCGAAGGGCTTGCCGGTCACCCGGCACTCGGCCAGCACCAGCTGCTCGGCCCGCCCGGACACCGCATCGGCCAGCCCCAGCAGCGCCTCCTGCCGCACCCGAGGCGTGGTCTGCGACCAGGACTCGAACGCCTCGGCGGCCACCGGCATCACCGCGTCCACATCCGGCCACCGGGTCAGCGGAGCCGTCCCGCACTGCTCACCGGTGCTGGGGTCCACCAACGGCAACGTCTCACCACCCGCGGTGGACACCGACTTGCCGCCGACCAGGTTGCGCAGTTCCCACGCCGTCACGCCACACGCCCCTCGAAAACCGGGCCGGCCGCCGTTGGCCGGCCACCCACCCGAGGCTAACGCCGCGCGCTCAGCTCAGGGCGCGGTCCCGCAACCACCACTGCGAGGCGGTCCCGATCACCAGCAGCGCCAGCACCGGAGCGAACGCCCACCGGTAGGCCACCGCCGGATCCCACCCTGACACCAGCTCCAGCACCGCCCCGACCAGCAGCTGGATCAGCACCGCAGCGCTGAAACCACCCATGTTCACCACACCTGTGGCAGTGCCCGAGCGGTGCTCGGCGTTGGCCATCCGCGCCCCGTCGAAGGCCAGCATCGCCGCACCCCCGGCCACACCGACCGCCAGCAACGCCACCACCAGCACCGGAAGCGGCAACGCACCCGGCCAGCCGACCATCGCCGCCCACACGACCACGACCATCACCGACAACCCGAACGTGTAGCGCTCGCGGCGCCGCGGACGCCCCGAGACGTACTGACCGGCCAACCACGAACCCGCGATGAACCCGACCACGCTCACCAGCAGCAAGGAACCGACCTCGGACTGGCCGTGCCCCTGCGCCGAGCTCAGCCACGGCCCGCCCCACAGCGTGGTGATCGCGACGAACTGCGCCATCAGCACGAAGTGCGTCCAGAACGCGTGCTTACTGCCCCGCTGCGCGACCACCGCCCGCAGGCTGTGCCGGATCCGCTCGCTGACCGGTTCGGCCTCGGCCGCGCCGGAGCGGGCGGCCGCATCGCGGTCGCGGATGATCAGCGCCGCGGCCAGGCCCAAAGCGGCGGTCAGCGCCGCCGCACCCAGGAACGTGGGCACCCAGCCCAGCGAGTGCAGCGACAGGCTCAGCGGCAGCGTCGAGACGACCTGCCCCAGGCCACCGGCCAGGCCGGTCAGCGCGGCGACCTTGCCGTAGCGCTGCGGCGGGAACCAGTGCGCGGCCAGCCGCAGCACGTTGGTGAACATGAAGGCGTCACCGAAGCCGATGAGCATCCGCCCGGTGATGCCGCCGACGATCGAACCGCTCAGCGCGAACACCGCCGAACCCGCGGCCAGGGCGACCATGCCGCCGGTGATGACCTTGCGCGGGCCGAGCCGGTCGGCCAGCAGCCCGGCCGGGATCTGCAGCACCAGGTAGACGCCCAGCTGCAGCGCCGAGAACAGGGCCAGCACACCGGGTCCGGCGTCGAAGCGCTGCACGGCTTCGGGGGCGGCCACGCCCAGGCCCGCTCGGTGGAACAGCGCCGCGCAGTAGCACAGCGCCCCCACCCCCCAGACCAGCCAGGCCATCCGGCCGGGCCCCCGTTGCCGGTCACCGGCGTGCTGCGGTGGCGCGGCTTCGACTGTGGTGGACACGTGCGACCCCTCCCCGAGAAAAGACTTGTATCCATCTTAGATACAAGAGGGGTGGAAGTACGATGCTCACGTGTCGAGCGCAACAGCATCCGAAACGCCGGCAGCCGACCGCGCGTACCAGCACGTCAAGACCGGACTCCTCGACGGCAGCTTCCCCGACGGCGAGCTGCTCAGCGAAGGAGAAGTGGCAGGCGCCCTGCAGATGTCGCGCACGCCCGTCCGAGAGGCGTTCCTGCGCCTGCAGTCGGAGGGCTTCCTCAAGCTCTACCCCAAGCGCGGCGCCCTGGTCGTGCCGGTCAGCGCCGGAGAAGCCCGCGCGGTGATCGAAGCGCGCCTGGCCCTGGAGAGCTTCGCCATCGACAAGCTCGCCATCGAAGGTGGCGAAGCGATGGCCGCCGTCGGCCGCGAACTGGCCGCCCACCCGGCCTGCGACGGCACCGACCTCACCGACGCCGAGATGCACGTCGCCGACCGCGCCTTCCACGCCACCCTGGTCAGCGCCGCGGGCAACCCGGTGGTCACCGACCTCTACAACACGCTGCGCGACAAGCAGATGCGCATCACCTCCACCGCCCGCACCCACTCCGCGCGCGAGCGCATCACCCACCAGCACGCCGGCCTCGCCGAGGCCCTGAACGCCGGCGAGGCCGAGCAGGCCAAGAAGCAGCTGCGCGAACACCTCCTGGGCACCGTCCGCGCCCTCGGCATCGCCGGCGGCCCCTACCTCGACCCGGCCTCCGGTGCCTGAAGCCGTCTTTGACGGGAGCGTCGCGCTGGGGTGCGATGCGGAGCATTAATTTCGGTCGGCACTGAAATCACAGAGGTACTCAAACAAGTGGAAGATCTCGTGAGGCGGTCTCGACGGACAGGCCGCATCATCTGGCCATGAACGACATCGAACACCGATCCGCCGTGGTCGTCGCCGACACCAGCGGCACGATCGTGCACTTCAACGACGTGGCCGAACTGCTCTTCGGCCACCCGAGCACCGAGGCCGTCGGCGCCTCGCTCGACCTGATCGTGCCCGCGGACTTCCAGCAAGCGCACTGGGCCGGATTCCACCGCGCGATGTCCACCGCCCAAGCCGAGCTGGAGGGCAAGGCCGTGCACCTGCCAGTGGTCTGCCACGACGGCCAGATCCGGGTGTTCCCCGGCGTTTTCGGCGTGCTCCGCGACCCCTACGGACACGCCCTGGGGGCGGTGGCCACCTACGCCGCCGAACGCGCCGGCGCGCAGCCGTTCACGCCCGTGACCGTGCCCGCCCAACACGTGCGTCCCGGCGCCGGATGACCGGCACCGGGACGCGACATCAACCCGGTCAGCCCTGCTGCGGGGGCTCCGAGACGTTGGCCGGCGGAACCTCCTTGCGGGCCACCGCCTCCGCGGCGCGCACGGCCTCGGCCACCTCCGGGTTGGTGGAGGTGTCGAACCACGCCTGCACCGACTCCTCCACCGCCTCGGCCGGCGGGGCGTCGGTGCTCTCCTGCGGCGGCTCGTAGCGGAACACCCCGTCCTCACCCGGCTCGCCGAGCATCCGCGCAAAGCCCTCCAGGGACTTGCCGAAGTCGCTGGGCACCACCCACACCTTGTTGGCATCGCCCTGCGCCATCTGCGGCAGCGTCTGCAAGTACTGGTAGGCCAGCAGCTCCGGCGTCGGCTTGGAACGCTTGACCGCCGCGAAGACCTTCTCGATCGCCTTGGCCTGCCCCTGCGACTGCAGGTACTGGCTGGCCCGCTCACCTTGGGCCCGCAGGATGCTGGACTGCCGATCGGCCTCGGCGGCCAGGATCGCGGCCTGCTTCTCACCCTCGGCCGCCAGGATCGCCGACTGCTTCTGACCCTCAGCGGTCTTGATCGCCGACTCCCGGGTGCCCTCGGCGTTGAGGATCATCGCGCGCTTCTCCCGGTCGGCGCGCATCTGCTTCTCCATCGAGTCCTTGATCGACGGCGGCGGGTCGATGGCCTTGAGCTCCACCCGCGCGACCCGGATCCCCCACCGGCCGGTCTCGGTGTCGAGCACCCCGCGCAACTGCGTGTTGATCGCATCCCGCGAGGTCAGCGTCTCCTCCAGGCTCATCGCCCCGACCACGTTGCGCAGCGTCGTGGTCGTCAGCTGCTCCACGGCCACGATGTAGTTGGAGATCTCGTAGACCGCCGCCCGCGCGTCGGTGACCTGGAAGTAAACCACCGTGTCGATCGACACCGTCAAGTTGTCCTGGGTGATCACCGGCTGCGGCGGGAACGACACCACCTGCTCGCGCAGGTCGATGCGCGCCCGCACCCGGTCGAAGAACGGCACCAGCAAGTTCAGCCCCGGCTGCGCCACGGTGCGGAAGCGGCCCAGCCGCTCGATCACCGCCGACTGGGCCTGCGGCACCACCATCACCGCCTTGACCACGACGATGAGCACGAGCAGCACCACGACCACCAGCACGATCAGTTCGGCCATCCCCACGAAGCCTCATCTCCTCACGGCTCGGCCCACACCACGGCGGTAGCACCCGCGATCTCCATGACGGTGACCGTGCGGCCGGCCTCGATAACCTGGGTCCCATCCAGAGCCCGCGCCGACCACAACTGGCCGTCGATGCGGACCCGACCACCCTGCGCATCCACTGTGGACTCCACCACGGCCTGCTTGCCGACCAGAGCGTCCACGTTGGTCTTGAGCTCGCGCTGCACGCCCATCCGCCGCTTGAGCGCCGGGCGCGCCAGCAGCACCAGCCCCAGAGCCAGCACCGCGAACACCGCCACGTCCACGCCCAAGGGCATTCCCAGCGCCGAACTACCGGCGGCCCCCAGAGCCGCGGCGCCGATCATGACCAGCACGAAATCCCCCGACAGGGCCTCAGCGCCGACCAGCAGCACCCCGGCGATCAGCCACAGCAGCGCAGGAGTCATGGCTCCATCCTGGCACGCGAGTCCCACTCCACACCGGCGTTCGCGCCCACGTGATCAAGGTGTGACCCGGCATCACCCGTCAGCGGTGACGAAATCGATCAACTGCTCCACCGCGCCCAGCAGCGGCGTCTCGACGTCGCGGAAACCCCGCGCCCCGGCCAGCACCCGCCGCCAGCCCTCGGCCGGCTCGCCCCAGCCCAGCTGCGCGCACACGCCCTGCTTCCAGTCCTGCCCGCGCGGCACCACCGGCCACTCCCGGATGCCCACCGAAGCCGGTTTCACCGCTTCCCAGATGTCGACGTAGGGGTGACCGGTGATCATCACGTGCTCGTCGGTGATGCCCTCCACCAGCCGGGACTCCTTGCTACCGGCCACCAGGTGGTCCACCAGCACACCGACCCGGCGTCCCGGCTCCGGCCCGAACTCGGCCAGCATCCCCGGCAGATCGTCCACGCCGTGCAGCGGCTCGACCACGACGCCTTCCACCCGCAGGTCGTGCCCCCAGATCCGCTCGACCAGCTCGGCGTCGTGCACGCCCTCCACCCAGATCCGGCTGCCCCGCGCGGTGCGGGCCCGCAGGCCCTCGACCTTCACCGAACCCGAGGCCGACCGCTGCGGTGCGGCGGGGGCCGCCTGCCGCACCGGCACCAGCGTCGCGGGCTTGCCCTCGAACAGGAAGGCCGCCGGGCGCATCGGGAACAAGCGCTGCTTGCCGTGCCGGTCCTCCAGCACGACGTTGCCCTTGTCCACCCGCAGCACCGCGCCGCAGAACCCGCTGGCCGCGTCCTCGACCACCAGACCCGCCTCGGCGGGGATCTCCGGCACCTTCTTGCGCCGCGAACCCGAGAGGACGTCCCGTCCATAATCAACCGACCGCACGAGCGAACACGGTAATCCGATCGTGTCCGACCGTGGTGCCGCCACGCCGGACCAACACCGACCGACCACTCATGGTTGGCGTCACACCGGCCCTCCCCCGGGACGCGGCAAGGGTTTTCGATCCGTACCCTCTAGCGACGTGCCATGCCCAAGCGCCACTTTGGTTGTCTGGTCGTCCGCCTGGCTGCACGGTGCAGCCGCCTCGGACGACGTGCTCGATGCCCTGCAGACCTGGGGCGAGGTGCAGGAGTTCCGCGCCGCCGACGACGAACTCGCCGCGCGCCTGGACCTGCCCGGCCCCCACGACACCCCCGCCGGACCCGCCCTGCTGCTGGCCGCGCTGCGCAAGGCCGGTGCCTCCACCGGCGAACTGGCGCTGCCGGTGCCCGGCGACGCGCGCGGCCTGGGCGGAGCGAGCCCGTTCGCCACACTCGCGATGCGCATCGGCGAAGCGGCCGTGCTGCCCGAGGCCGGACTGGGACTGGTGCCCGAGCGCATCGCCGAAGGCATCCTGCGCTGGACGGTGTTCGAAACCGGTGACCTGCCGCCCGCCGAACACCTGCCCATCGGTGAAGCCGAGCACGGCATGGCCTCGGCCATGCGCGAAGCCGCCACCGCCCTGATCGACCTCGGCGTGGCCAAGCAGCGCCCCGGCGTGCGCGAGGAGATCGCCCAGACCATCGCCGCCAAACCAGCCCCGGACTGGCCGGAGAACATCCCCCCGCGCACCCTGCGGATCCTGCAGCGCGCCACCGAGGTCGAAGCCATCCTGTGGGTGGCCACCGACGACTCCCCCGGCGGAGCCCTGTCGGCCTCGGCGATGCGCAGCCGCACCGACGCCCTGCGCCCGCTGTTCGACGCCGTGCGCGCCGCCCGCCGCGCCTCGGTCGCCGAGATGGTCCGCGTCCTGGCAGACCAAGCACCCCACTCGTAGAACGACGTCGAAAGGGGGTGCCCGCCGCGGCGGGCACCCCCTTTTTTCGCAACCTCAGCTCAGCAGCAGCAATCCGGAGCGCACAGCGCCCCGTTGACCGTCGAGCCCGCCGCGCGCAGCTCCGAGAGCTTGCACACCGGGGCATCGTCGGTGTGCTCGGCGATGAGCTCCACGATCATCTTCACGAACCGCGGGTCCGTGCCGGCCGTGGCCGCGCGCGCGAACCCCATCCCGCGCTCGTCGGCCGTCTCCTGGGCCTCGTTGTCCAGGTCCCAGATCACCTCCAGGTGATCGGAGACGAACCCGATCGGGCTCACCACCACCGAATCCACGCCCTTGGCGTGCAAGTCCTCGATGTGGTCGCAGATGTCGGGCTCCAGCCACGGCACCTGCGGCGGCCCCGACCGCGACTGCCACACCACGTCGTAGGCCTCCACGCCCACCTGCTCGGCCACCAGCCGCGCCGCCTCGGCGACCTGCCGCGAGTACCACTGCGGTCGACCGTCCGGACCCGCCTGCTCATCAGCGCGCAGCGGGATCGAGTGCGCGGTGAACACCAGCCGCGCCTGCTCGCCCCGCTCCCCCAGCTCGGCGAAGGCCGCCCGCACCGCATCGGCGTTGGGCGCCACGAACAGCGGGTGGTCGAAGAACTGCCGCAGCTTCACCAGCTCCGGCGCCCCGTCGCCGACCGCCTCGCGCGCCCGCGCGATGTCCTCGTGGTACTGCTTGCAGCCCGAGTAGCCGCCCCACGCCGAGGTCGCGAACACCAGCGCCCGCCGCACACCGTCGCCGGCCATCCGCGCCACGGTGTCCTCCACCATCGGATGCCAGTTGCGGTTGCCGAAGTACACCGGCAGGTCGCGACCCTGGGCCTCCAGTTCCGACCGCAACGCGGCCATGATGTCCTGGTTGAGCCGGTTGATCGGCGACACACCACCGAAGTGCAGGTAGTGGTCGGCCACCTCGTCGAGGCGCTCCGGCGGCACTCCCCTGCCCCGGGTCACGTTCTCCAGGAACGGCCGCACTTCCTCCGGGCCCTCCGGCCCCCCGAACGACAGGAACAGCAACGCATCAAAGCTCACCGGCCCATCATCGCGCCGCCACGACGACCCCGCGCAACCGGGGCGCACCGGATGTGAACCACGAGATGACCACCAACGACGAGTGGGGGGGGGGGGGGGGGGGGGGCGCCCCCCGCCCCCCCCCCACACCACGCGGGTGCGCGGGTTCGACCGAACCCGCGCACCCCACTCGTCATCACAGGGGCTCAGACACCCAGGGAGTGCACCCCGCCATCGACCATGATCATCGAACCGGTGGTCGCGGGCAGCCAGTCCGACAGCACCGCGCAGATCGACTTGGCCACCGGCGTCGGGTCGTTGACGTCCCAGCCCAGCGGCGCGCGGTCGCCCCAGCCCGCCTCCAGCTCGGAGAAGCCCGGGATCGACTTGGCCGCCATCGTGCGCACCGGACCCGCCGACACCAGGTTCACCCGCACGCCCTTCGGGCCCAGCTCACGCGCCAGGTAGCGGGAGGTCGACTCCAGCGCCGCCTTGGCCACGCCCATCCAGTCGTAAGCCGGCCACGCCACCCGCGCGTCGAAGTCCATGCCCACGATCGACGCGCCCTCGCCCAGCAGCGGCAGCGTCGCGGTGCTCAGCGACTTCAGCGAGTACGCCGAGATCTCCACCGCGGTCGACACGTCGGCCCACGGCGCCTCCAGGAAGTCACCGCCGAGGCACGACGCCGGCGCGTAGCCGATCGAGTGCAGCACCCCGTCCAGGCCACTGACGTGCTGGCGCACCCGCTCCGGCAGCGTCTCCAGGTGCTCGGCGTTGGTGACGTCCAGCTCCAGCACCGGGGCCGGCTTGGGCAGCCGGTTGGCGATCCGCTCCACCAGGCTCAACCGGCCGAAACCGGTCAGCACCACCTCGGCGCCCTGCTCCTGGGCGACCCGGGCCGCGTGGAACGCGATCGAGGCGTCGGTGATCACACCGGTGATCAGGATTCGCTTGCCTTCGAGCAATCCGCTCACGAGAAAAGTCCTTCCGAGAATTCACCTGCCGAAGGTGCCCACGCACCCGCGGTAGCCGGCACCCGCACCGTGCCGGAAATCGATCGAGAGGTCGTCAGTGACCCATGCCCAGGCCACCGTCGACCGGGATGACCGCACCGGTGACGTAGCCGGCGTCGTCCGACGCCAGCCAGCGCACCGCGCCCGCGACCTCCTCGGCGTCGGCCATCCGCGCCAGCGGGACCTGGCCGAGGATCTCCTTCTTGCGGTCCTCCGGCAGCTCCTCGGTCATGTCGGTGTTGACATAACCCGGCGCCACGACGTTCGCGGTGATGTTGCGCGAACCCAGCTCGCGCGCGATCGAACGCGCCATGCCCACCAGACCGGCCTTGCTCGCCGCGTAGTTCACCTGCCCCGGACCACCGGAGAGGCCCACCACCGACGAGATGAAGATCATCCGGCCGAAGCGGTTGCGCAGCATGCTGCTCGCCGCCCGCTTGGCCACCCGGTAGGACCCCGCCAGGTTCGCGTCGATCACCCGGCCGAACTGCTCCTCGCTCATCCGCAGCAGCAGCGTGTCATCGGTGATGCCCGCGTTGGCCACCAGCACCTCGACCCGCCCGTGCGCGGCCTCCACCTCGTCGAAAGCCGCCGCGACCTGGTCCGGGTCGGTGACGTCGCACTGCACGCCCAGCAGACCCTCCGGGGCACCCGATCCGCGGTGCGTGACCGCGACCTTGTCCCCGGCGGCCTCGAACGCCCTCGCGATCGCCAGGCCGATGCCCCGGTTACCGCCGGTCACCAGTACGGACCGTGCCACTGTGGATCTCCCATCGAACGCCTCAAGATTCGTTTCAGCCGCGACATTATCGGCTCAGCGAGCCCCACCGCTCATCGACTCCTTACACAAAACCAGCCCCAATCTGGTGGCGCGCCTACACACCGGGCCAACCCGTCCACCACGAACCGCCCCCGGACCAGTACGGTGGCCCACCACGCTCGCGGTGATCACCACGAGCGTGGTGCAACCGACACCAACCTGGGGGAATGCGCGGTCCCGCTGCCCGCGTTGCCCGAGTACCTGACCCCACGACTGCGAAGAGGGATCTCCACATGGCCACGGTCGAACTGACCAAGGACAACTTCGACGAGGTCGTCGGCGACGACAAGTTCGTCATCATCGATTTCTGGGCTTCCTGGTGCGGCCCGTGCAAGCAGTTCGCCCCGGTCTTCGAGAAGGGCTCGGAGACCCACGACGACATCGTCTTCGCCAAGGTCGACACCGAGGACCAGCCCGAACTCGCCGCCGCCTTCGACGTCCAGTCGATCCCCACGCTGGCGATCATCCGGGACAAGGTCCTGGTCTTCCAGCAGCCCGGCGCCCTGCCCGAGAACGTCTTCGAGGACCTCGTCGGCCAGGCCCGCGACCTCGACATGGAGCAGATCAAGAAGGACGCGGAGTGATCCGCCGGTGCCGGGCCCAGCCGCGGGCCCGGCACCACCGCCAAACCCCGCCGCGGCCGACTCCCCGGGCGCGGCGTGCAGCACACCCGGCAACGCGCTGATCTCCTCCACCAGCGCCGCCACCGGCACCTTGCCGCGCAACCGCAGCGCCACCACCGCCGTGCGCTGCTCGTCGTCGGAGTCCTCGCGCTCGACCTGCAGGTCCAGCAGCGCCCACCCGCGACTGGTGCACATCGTCAGCACGCTGCGCAGCACCCCGTACCCGTCCAGGTAGCCCACCCGGACCACCTGCGGCTCCCGCAACGCCGGACGACCCACCCGCAGCAGGTACGGGAACCCGATCGCCACCAGGAAGTGCACCCCGGTCGTCGCCGCGGCCAGCACCACCAGTCCCCCGCCGCAGGCCATGCCTACCGCCGCCACCAGCCACACCGACGCCGCCGTGGTCAGCCCGCGCACCGCGTCGCGGCGCACGAAGATCAGCCCACCGCCGATGAACCCGATGCCGGAGACGATCTGCGCCGCCACCCGCGACGGGTCCAGCGACACCCGCTCGAACGGCAGCAGGTCCCCGAAGGCGTACTTCGACACCAGCATGAACAACGCCGCGCCCACGCCCACCAGCGCGTGCGTGCGCAACCCGGCGCTCTTGGCCCGGATCTCCCGCTCCAGCCCGATCAAGCTGGAGAACAGCAGCGCCGTCCCCAGCTCCACCAACAGCGGTAATTCGTCCAGACCGAACACCACAGGATCAGCAGGCATCCGACCAAATTAGCACCGAGACCGGTGCACCGCCCTCACGCAGGATGAGGCCTGCGAGCCAGGTAGACCACCGCAGGCGGCAGGTTGCGCCACACCGTGCGGCTGACCACCGTCTCCTCGAACGTCGCCCGCAGATCCGCGTGCTGCCTGCGCGCCGGTGGCGCCCACCGCGTCCAGGTGTAGGCGAACTGCGTGAACGCGCCCTCCGGCGCCATCACCTCGGCCAGCACCCGCACCAGCGGAACCCCGTCGACCGGTGCGTGCGCCACCCACGGCAACCCGCTGACCACCACATCGGCCTTGCCCAGCCCGCGCTCGGCCAGCAGCTCCGGCACCCGCCGGGCGCTGTCGCACACCGACTCCACCCCCGGGTACCGGTGCCCGAGGTCGGCGGCCCAGCCCTGGTTGAGCTCCACCGCCAGGTGCGTGCCCCGCCCGGCCAGGCGCCGCTGGATCACCTCGGTGAACGCACCCGTGCCCGGGCCCAGCTCCACCACCACCGGATCACCGGTCAGCGGGATCGGGGCCACCATCTGCTCGGCCAGCGCCCGCGAACTCGGACCCACGGCGGCCGTCGTGGTCGGCGATTTGACGAATTCCCACAAGAAACGAGCTGCCGTGCTCAAGGCGACGTCGCTCCCGTCGTCGTTAAGGCAGTCTTCGACCGGCGAACAGGGAGATCCCGGCCGCGATGATCGCGCAGAGCGTACCCAGCACGAGCCACGGTTTGCTGGCGTCTGTGTGCTTGGTCTCGTAGCCGATCTGCTCGCCGAGGGTCTCGTAGACCTCGCGCAGCTGCTCGGCGCTGGCCGCCTTGTGGAACTCCCCGCCCGACAACCGGGCGATCTCCTGCATCGCCTCGTCGTCGACCTCGACCCACTCCTGCTCGCCCTCGATCTCGATCGACCCGTGCTTGGTGCCGAAGGAGATCGTGGAGATCGGCACGCCGGCCTTCTTCGCCTCACCGGCCTTGGTGTAGGCACCGCGCGGCGCGTCCATCTCGCGCGGGATGGTCTGGCCGCCGTCGGCCATCAGCACGATCCGCGCCGGAGGCGCACCCGCCGGACCGCCGACCATCTTCCCGAACGAATCGATCGCCTGCATCGAGGCGTTGATGCCGTCACCGGTGGCCGTGGCCTCGGCCAGCTTGAGCGTGTCGATGGCCTGCTTGACGCTGGAGCGGTCCGTGGTCGGCATGACCAGCACGGTGGCCGTCCCGGCGAACGAGACCAGCCCGAGGTTGATGCCCGGGGTCAGCTTGTCGGCGAACTCCTTGGCCGCGACCTTGGCCGCCTCCAGCCGGTTGGGCTCGACGTCCGTGGCCTTCATCGACAACGACACGTCGATCGTGAGCATCACCGTCGCCCGGTTGCGCGGAATCCGCTGCTCCGCGGTCGGCCCCGACAGCGCCACCGTCAGCAGGATCAGCGCCACCCCCAGCAGCGCCGGCGGCACGTGCTTCCACCAGCCCTGCCGACCGGCGGCGACCCGGTCCAGCACCTCCAGGTTGGAGAACTTCAGCGTGTCCCGGCGCCGGCGGCGCATCGCCCACACGTACCCGGCCACCAATGCGGCGACCACGAGCAGCAGCAGGAACCACCACGGCGCGGTGAACCCGGTCAGACTCAACATCACCCAGCTCCTCCGCCGGACCACCCGCGCTTGCGCGCCATCACGAACCGCACCACGTCGGCGATCCAGTCGGAATCCGTTCGCAGCACCAGGTGCGCGCACCCGGCCCGCCGCAGCACCCCGGCGACCTCCTCGCGGTGCGCGGCTGCCGCGGCGGCGAACTCCTTGCGCAGCACCGGAGTCGTGTGCACCTCGCGCCGCTTGCCCGTCTCCGGGTCCGACAGCAGCACCGTGCCCACGTCGGGCAGCTCCACGTCGCGCGGGTCGATCACCTCGATGGCCAGCAGCGAATGCCGCGCACCGAGACCGCGCAGCGCCCGCTGCCAGTCGGTCGGCCCGAGGAAGTCCGAGATCACCACGGCCAGCCCGCGCCGGCGCGGTGGACGCCGCAGCGACTCCAGCAAGGCGCCCAGGTTGCCGCGCGTGCCCTCAGGGGCGCGCGGGGTCTCGGCGACCTTCTTCAGCAGCGCCCGCGCGTAGGCCGAACCACCGCGCGCGGGGAGCCGGTGCTGCCCGGTGCCGTTGTCCACCACCGAGCCGATCCGGTTGCCGCCGCCGCTGGTCAGGAACATGACCGCGGCCAGCGCCGCCACCGCCAGCTCGCGCTTGTCGCAGGCCGCGGTGCCGAAGTCGAGGCTGGCGGAGAGGTCCATCGCCACCCACGTCTCCAGCTCGCGGTCGGCGATGGTCTGCCGGATGTGCGGCTCGGCCATGCGGGCGGTCACCGCCCAGTCCATCCGCCGCACGTCGTCGCCGGGCTGGTAGCTGCGGGCCTCCCCCGGTTCGCTGCCCGGTCCGGGCACCAGGCCGAGGTGGTTGCCCTGCAGGAGCCCGTCGAGCCGACCGCGCACGCTCAGCTCGAGGGCGCGCAGCGCGACCTCCATGCGCCCGGTGTCCAGGGCCGGTGGCGCCCAGTCCGGGCGGTCACCGCCGGAGTGCGCGGGTGCCGCCACGTCTGCCCCTCCCCTCACTGGTGCGGTGGTGGCATCGGCGGCTGGCCGTAGCCGGGCTGCCCTGCCGGACCGACCGGCGCGGGCTGCTGCGGTCCGCCCTGCGGACGCGCGGAGACCTGCGGCAACGGCACGGTCTGCAGCACCCGGCCGACGATGTGCTCCACCGGGATCCCGTCGGCCAGCGCGTCGTAGGACAGCACCAGGCGGTGGCGCAGCACGTCCGGCACCACGTCCACCACGTCCTGCGGCAGCACGTAGTCGCGGCCGCGCACCAGCGCCAGGGCGCGGGCGGCGGCGATGATGCCGAGGCTGGCTCGCGGCGAGGCGCCGTAGGAGACCCAGCCGGCGATGTCGGACAGGCCGTGGTCGTTGGGCATGCGGGTGGCGACCACCAGCCGCACGACGTAGTCGACCAGCGCGTGGTGCACGAACACCCCAGCGGCGACGTTCTGCAGCCGGATCAGCTCCTCGGGGTCGAGGACCCCGTTGGGCTCGGGCGGGGTGACGCCCATCCGGTAGATGATCTCGCGCTCCTCCTCCGCGGTCGGGTACTCGACCGGGAGCTTGAACAGGAAGCGGTCGCGCTGCGCCTCCGGGAGCGGGTAGACGCCCTCGTTCTCGATGGGGTTCTGGGTGGCCAGCACCAGGAACGGCGCGGGCATCGGGAAGCTCTCGCCGCCGATGGACACGTGGCGCTCGGCCATGACCTCCAGCAGCGCCGACTGCACCTTGGCGGGCGCGCGGTTGATCTCGTCGGCGAGCACGAAGTTGGCCAGCACCGGGCCGAGCTCGACGTCGAAGCGCTCGCTGCCCTGCCGGTAGATGCGGGTGCCGAGGATGTCGGCGGGCACCAGGTCGGGGGTGAACTGCAAGCGGGAGAACGAGCCGCCGACCACCCGGGCGAAGGTCTCCACCGCGAGGGTCTTGGCGACACCGGGCACACCTTCGAGCAAGATGTGGCCCTTGGCGAGCAGGCCGGTCAGCATCCGCTCGACCAGGCGGTCCTGGCCGACGATGACGCGCTTGACTTCGAAGACGGTGCGTTCGAGCAGCTGCGCGTCGCGCGCCGGAGTGCCCGACGTCCCCGCCTGACCTGCTGGACGCGCCGCAGCGGCTCCGCTCTCACCGTTGCCGGCCTCGGTCACTTCTCCCAGCCTCCTCGTCGATGTGGCCGTTTCGGGGCCGATCAAGATCCTGGCACGCCCCTCACCCCTGGTGCACGAGGGGGCGCATCGAACCCCCACCCAACCTCATGGCCGGTATGACCGCTGTGAAGCGAGGAGCTTCCTTCGTCCGCGCGGGGTTCGGCGTTCCCGAAGGGCATTAATTTCACTCGACACTGAAGTCATAGATGCCGTTAACGGTAGAGTTGGTGCACTCCCCTCCTCCGCGAGGACGGTTCAGGGGTCGGAGGTGCGGGCTCGGTCGAGATCGGAGGGTGTGTCCACGTCGGACACCTCAGCTGTGGTGGCCGTGACGTGCAGCGGGTCCAGCGGCGCGAGAAGCGCCTTGACCGGGCGGTTCTCGACCTCGCTCGGCATCGCTTCCCGCAGGGCGCTCAACCGCCAGACGCCGACCAGCCACTGCGCCCGGCCACCGGCCTCGGCCAGGACCGCTCCCCAGGCTTCGGGGTCACCGGCGAGGGCATCGCGCAGCCGGGCGAGCGTGTCCGCGGTGAGGTCCGGGTGATCCGCGGCCAGGATCGCCACCACGCCTGGGCCGTCGTCGAGCAGGCGCAGCCCGGCGTCCACGGCCGCCAGCGGTCCTCCCCCGGCCGGCCGCTCGCTCGTCCAGCGCACCGGTGAGCCGGTCGGGCGCTCCGGGCCGACGACCACGACCGGATCCGCGCCGGAGACGGCGTCGAGCGTGCGGTCCAGCAGGGTGCGGCCGCGCACCGGCAGCATCACCTTGTCCACACCGCCGAGCCGGCGCGCTCTGCCACCGGCCAGCACCACCGCCGCGAAATCCGCCACGCCGCAATGCTCGCAGGCCGCGCCGACCCGAACCCCGCCGGGCGGTCAGAGCACGCGCACCGCGTAGGGCGTGATGCCGCTGTAGCGGACCGAGGTGACCCGGACGCGCGAACCCGAGTACGGCGCCTCGACCATCTTGCCGTTGCCCAGGTACAGCGCGACGTGGTGGATGGCGCCGCCGTCGTCCCAGAACAGCATGTCGCCGCGCCGCATCTGCGACAGCGGAACCCGCTTGCCCGACTGGGCCTGGTAGCCGCTGTAGTGGTCCAGCGAAACACCGGCGGCGGAGAAGGCGTAGATCATCAGGCCGGAGCAGTCGAAGCCGATCTTGGCGTAGTCGCCGTAGGAGTCGGCCACTCCCCCGTCCCGGATGCCGCGCGTCGGACCGCGCGAGTTGCCCCCGCCCCACGCGTAGGGCATGCCCAGCTGCGACAACGCCCGCGAGACCACCGCTTCGACGTCACCGGAGGACGACGAGGAGCCGGCGGGTTCGCTGCTGCCGGACTGGTGGTTGGCCGCCGGCCGGGAAGCCGCTGCTTCGGCGGCGGCCTGCTCCTCGCGGGTCTTGTCCTCCTGCCACTCCTGGTAGTCGGCGCGCTGGGCCTGCAGCCCGGAGACGCGGGAGCGGGCGGCGTCGAGCTCGGCCTGCACCGAGTCCCGGTCGGCCTGCAGGCCCTGGGCCTGCTCGGCCTGCTGCGCGCGGGCCTGGATCGCGGTCTGCTGGGCTGCTTCGGCGGTGGCGCGTGCTTCGTCGGCGGCGCGGCGCTTGGCCTCGGCTTCGGCCAGGGCGGCGCGGGTCAACGAGTCCTTGTTGACCTTCTCGATGCGGGCGCGTTCGAGGTCGTCGAGGACGTCGAGCTGGGAATCGCTGATGGCATCCAGCAGCGAGGCGCGCTCGAGCATCTCCTGCGGGTTGCGGGCGCCGACGTAGGCGGTGATCGAACCGAGCCTGCTGCCCTGCCGGTAGCTGCTGGCGGCGAACTGGTCGAGCCTGCCGCGCTGGGCTTCGATCTGCCCGGCCGCGGCTCGGGCCTCGGCGGCCGCCGCGTCGGCGGCGGAGCGGGCCTGACCGTGGGCGGATTCGGCGCGCTCGAGGTCGACGCGAGCCTTGTTCGCGTCCTCCATCTTGACCTCGACCTGCGACTGCAGGCCGACCAGGCGGGACTCGGCCTCGGCGAGCCGGTTGGCGAGCTCGCCGGCTTCACCAGCGGTGCGCTGGGCCTCGGCCTTGCCGGACTGGATCTCGGCGTCGCTGGGGTTGGGCGGGGGCGGCGGGACCGCCGCGCCGGTGCCGGTGGCCCCCAAACCGACTGCGCTGAGCAGCACCAGCGCGCCGATCCTGCGCGCGGCTCGATGCGTGGACAACACCCGTCACCTCCAGCAGATGCACCCGTTCGGCGTCGATGTTTAAGCCGAACGGAGTCACAATTAGCTGAAGCTTTGCACTACCGCCCCAGTTGCACCACACGAAACGAACGTTTCGTTTGCAACGTCAACCACTCGTGTCACATCTGTTCCCACGTGCTGGGATCGCCCCACGTCCGCAGCGGCTCGTCGGAGTCGATCAGCGGAGCGGAGGCCAGGTCCGGCAGGACCTCGGTGAGCGGGCCGCGCAGCACCGCGTCGGCGATCTCGTCGTAGGGGGTCGGCTCGGCGTTGCAGATGATCAGCTTCGCGCCGGCCCTGGCGGCCAGCTCCGCGAAACCGGCCGCCGGGTGGACCGTCAGCGAGGTGCCCGCGGCGACGAACAGGTCGCAGTCCAGGCAGGCGCGCCGGGCCTCGCGCAGCACCTCGGTGTCGAGGGCCTGGCCGAAGAACACCGTGGCGGACTTGAGGATGCCGCCACAGGCGCGGCAATCCGGGTCCGGCTCGCCGTCGGCGACCCGCTGCAGGGCCTCGGTCATGGCGCCGGTGGCGCCGCAGTGCACGCACACCGTGCGCCGCATCGTGCCGTGCAACTCCAGCACGCGGTCGCGCGCCAGGCCCGCGCGCTGGTGCAGCTCGTCGATGTTCTGGGTGAGCAGCGCCCCCAGCCTGCCCGCGGCGTCGAGGTCGACGAAGGCGCGGTGCGCCGCGTTGGGCTCGGCGTGCCAGGCGGGGTTCTCGGCGCGGGCGCGCCACGCGTGCACGCGGACGTCCTCGTCGGCGAGGTAGCTGTCGATGTCGCTGAGCCGGGCGGCCTGCGGGTTGCGGGTCCAGAGCCCGTCCGGGCCGCGGAAGTCCGGGATGCCGGAGGCGGTGGACACCCCGGCTCCGGTGAGAGCGGTGATGCGCCGGGCGGCGCCGAACAGTTGGCGGGCGCGTTGCCAGGTCGCGCTGTCCTCGGCCCCCGAGCCTCGTTGCGTCACGCCTCCAAGGTGCCACGGAGCAGGTGGCGCACCGCCCACCGGGGCCGCGTGTGTTGCCGGTCACGGCAGTTCTGACCTGGAGCGCGGCGATCATGTGAAGCGCGTTTTGCTTGCCGGTAACGCGAGGCATTTCAGGGGGAAACAGCAGGTTCCTACCTTCGGGGCAACCCGTTGAGAGGAGCCGCGTTGACTGCGAACGCCCGGGCCCCGAGAGGCCGCTGGATCGAGGGTTGGGATCCCGAGAACGAGGACCTCTGGGAAACCACCGGCAAGCACGTCGCGCGCCGGAACCTGATCTTCTCGATCATCTCCGAGCACATCGGTTTCTCCATCTGGAGCATCTGGTCGGTGCTGGTGCTGTTCATGGGCCCCGACATCGGGCTGCCGTTCACCGCCTCCGAGAAGTTCCTGCTGGTGATCACCCCGAACCTGGTGGGTGCCGTGCTGCGGCTGCCCTACGCGGCGGCTGTGACCCGCTTCGGCGGCCGGAACTGGACGATCTTCAGCTCGGTGGTGCTGCTGCTGCCCGCCGGACTGGCCTTCTACTTCGTGCAGCAGCCGGGCACGCCGCTGTGGGTGTTCATGCTCATCGGCGCCACGGCCGGTGTCGGCGGCGGCAACTTCGCCTCGTCGATGACCAACATCACGATCTTCTTCCCGCAGCGGTTGCAGGGCTGGGCGCTGGGGCTCAACGCCGGTGGGGGCAACATCGGTGTTGCCACCATCCAGGTGGTGGGTCTGCTGGTGATCGCCTTCGCGGGCAACACCCACCCGTCCTACGTGGCGGCGATCTACCTGCCGCTGATCGCGGTGGCGGCGGTGTGCGCGGCGCTGTTCATGGACAACGTCGACGCCATCAAGGCCAAGCCCGGGGCGCTGCTGGAGGCCTGCAGCAGCAAGCACACCTGGTGGATCTCGTTCCTGTACGTGGGCACCTTCGGTTCGTTCATCGGTTACAGCTTCGCGTTCGGCCTGGTGCTGCAGACCGAGTTCGACTTCACCCCGCTGCAGGCGGCGAGCTGGACGTTCCTGGGCCCGCTCGTGGGTTCGGTGTCGCGGCCGCTCGGCGGCTGGCTGGCGGATCGGGTCGGGGGTGCGCGGGTCACGCTGTGGAACTTCGTGCTGATGGCGGCCGGGGTCGCGGTCCTGCTGGTGGCCTCGGCGCAGGGCTCGTTCGGCCTGTACGTGGCGGCGTTCATCGTGCTGTTCCTGCTCACCGGCCTGGGCAACGGCTCGACCTACAAGATGATCCCGGCGGTCTACGCCAAGGAGGCCGAGGACGAGGTCACCTCCGGTGGTGAGGCGATCGCGGCCTTCGCCAAGGCGCGTCGGCTCTCCGGAGCGGTCATCGGCATCGCCGGTGCGATCGGCGCCCTGGGCGGTGTGGGCATCAACCTGGCGTTCCGCTCCTCCTACGGCGGCGCGGCGGCCAGCGGTGACAGCGCGCTGATGGTGTTCCTCGCCTACTACCTGGTGTGCGTGCTGGTGACCTGGGCGGTGTACCTGCGGGGTGCGCTCAAGCCGGGTCAGGCTCCGGCGGGCCTGCCGGAGAAGCGGACCGCGGAGGCCGGCCGTGCCTGACGTGCGAACCGTGGCCACCCACTGCCCGTACTGCGCCCTGCAGTGCGGGACCCGGCTCACGCGCGAGCGGCGCGGGGTTTCGGTGCGGCCCACGGACTTCCCCGTCAACCAGGGCGGGCTGTGCCAGAAGGGGTGGACCGCTCCGGCCCTGCTGGATGTCGCCGACCGGTTGCGCCACCCGCTGGTGCGCCGCGGCGGTGAGCTCGTCCCGGTCTCCTGGGACACCGCGCTCGACACCATCGCCACGCGCGTCGATCGCATCCGGGCCGAGCGCGGCCCGGATGCGATCGGGGTGTTCGGCGGTGGCGGCCTGACCAACGAGAAGGCCTACCTGCTGGGCAAGTTCGCGCGGCTGGCGCTGGGCACCAGCCAGATCGACTACAACGGCCGGTTCTGCATGTCCTCGGCCGCCGCGGCCGGGACCGCCGCGTTCGGGCTGGACCGGGGGCTGCCGTTCCCGGTGACCGACCTCGGTGGCGCGGACGTGGTGCTGCTGGCCGGGGCCAACCCGGCCGAGACGATGCCGCCGCTGATGCAGCACCTGCGCTCGCCGGAGCTGATCGTCATCGACCCGCGCAGGACGGCCACGGCCGAGCAGGCGGCGCTGCACCTGCAGCCGCTGCCGGGCACCGATCTGGCGCTGGCGCTGGGACTGCTGCACATCGCGGTGGTCGACGGGTTCACCGACGCCGACTACATCCGCGAGCGCACCAACGACTTCGACTCCGCCTGGCAGCGGGCCATGTCCTGGTGGCCGGAGCGCGTCGAGCGGGTGACCGGGGTTCCGGTGTCCGAGCAGCGCCAGGCGGTGCGGATGCTCGCCGAGGCGGGCAGCGCCTACGTGCTCACCGGCCGCGGCGCCGAGCAGCACAGCAAGGGCGTGGACACCGTGTCCGGGTTCATCAACCTCGCGCTGGCGCTGGGAATTCCAGGCCGCGCCGGTGGCGGCTACGGCTGCCTGACCGGTCAGGGCAACGGCCAGGGCGGCCGGGAGCACGGGCAGAAGGCCGACCAGCTGCCCGGCTACCGGATGATCACCGACCAGTCCGCGCGCGAGCACGTCGCCGAGATCTGGGGCGTGCTGCCGGAGGTGCTGCCCGGTCCGGGGCGCTCGGCCTACGAGCTGCTCGACGCGCTGGGCACCGAGGACGGTCCGAGCGCGCTGCTGGTGTTCGGCTCCAACCCGGCTGTCTCGGCGCCCAACGCCGAGCACGTGGTGCGCCGGTTGAAGTCCCTGGATCTGCTGGTGGTGGCGGACTTCGTGCCGTCGGAGACCACCGAGCTGGCCGATGTGGTGCTGCCGGTGACCCAGTGGGCCGAGGAAGAGGGCACCATGACCAACCTGGAGGGCCGGGTCCTGCGCCGCCGCCGGTTGCAGGTGCCCCCGGGACACGCGCGCAGCGACCTGGAGGTGCTGCACGGGCTGGCCACGCGGCTGGGCGAGCCGGGCCACCGCTACCCCACCCGGCCGCGCGAGGTCTTCGAGGAGTTGCGCCGGGCTTCGGCCGGCGGCAAGGCCGACTACTCGGGCATCAGCTACGAACGCCTCGACGCCGGTGAGGCGCTGCACTGGCCGTGCCCGGACGGCGGGCACCCCGGCACGCCGAGGCTCTTCCTCGACGGCTTCGCCCACCCCGACGGGCGGGCGAGGTTCGCCGCGGTCGAGCACCGCGACGCCGGTGACGTGCCCGCCGAGGTGTTCCCGCTGACCGCGACGACCGGGCGCGTGCTGGCGCAGTACCAGTCCGGTGCGCAGACCCGCCGGGTCGCCGAGCTCAACGAGGCCTCCCCCGAGGTGTTCGTGGAGGTCCACCCCGACACCGCCACCCGCGCCGGTCTCGCCGAGGGCGTGCTGGCGCGCGTCACCTCGCCGCGCGGCAGCACGATCGCGAAGGTGCGGCTGGTGGCCACGATGCGCACCGACACGGTCTTCCTGCCGTTCCACTTCCCCGGCGACGGGCGGGCCAACCTGCTCACCGGTGACGCGCTGGACCCGCGCAGCCGGATGCCGGAGTTCAAGGTCAGCTCGGTGCGCATCGAACCCCACCGGGAGGTGGTGGCGCCATGAGCACCGTCCTTCCCCTCAACCGGCCGGCCGGGCGCGTGGTCGTGGTCGGCAACGGCCCGGCCGCGCACCGACTGGTCGAGCGGCTGCGCGCGCTGGGCCACGACGGGCCGATCACCGTGCTCGGTGCCGAGCAGCAACCGGCCTACAACCGGGTGCTGCTGGGTTCGGTGCTCGACGGTTCGCTGCCCTCTCCCGCGGTGGCGCTGCCGGGGCTGGACGCCGAGGTGCTCCTGGGATGCGCGGTGGCCGACATCGACCGCGCGCAGCGCGCGGTGCGCACCGAGGACGGCCGCGAGTTCGGCTACGACGTGCTCGTGCTGGCCACCGGTGCGCGGCCGCTGATGCCCGAGATCATGGGTTTGGGCGCCGAGCGGCTCACCGCGCTGCGCACCCTCGCCGACTGCGCGCGCGTCGATGCCGCCTGCGGCCCGGTCGCGGTGCTCGGCGGTGGCGTGCTGGGTGTGGAGACGGCGCGGGCGCTGCTGGCGCGCGGCCACCAGGTCACCCTGGTGCACCGCGAGGAGCACCTGATGGAACGCCAGCTCGACGAGGTCGGCGGCCGGATGCTGGCCGAGCGGCTGGGCAAGCTCGGCATCGACGTCCGACTGGGCGTCAAGGCCGCCTCCTACCGGCCCGGGACGCTGCGGCTCGGCGACGGATCGGAAGCACCGGCCGAGCTGGTGGTGGCCTGCACCGGGGTGTGGCCGGAGGTGACCCTGGCGCAGCGCGCCGGGGTGTCGGTCAACCGCGGTGTCGTCGTCGACGACCGGCTGCGCACCAGCGACCCGCACATCCACGCCATCGGCGACTGCGCCGAGCACCAGGGCGCCACACCGGGGCTGGTGGCCTCGGCGTGGGAGCAAGCCGAGGTGCTGGCCGCACGCCTGACCGGCCGTGACGCGGCCTGCGCCGAAACCCGGGTGGTAGCGCGGCTCAAGGCGCGCGGCATCGACCTGGTCTCCATCGGATCGGTGCGGGCCCTGGACTCCGGCGACGCCGAGATCGTCACGCTCTCGGACCCGGCGCGCGGCCGCTACGCCAAGCTCGCGCTGCACGCCGGGCGGATCAGCGGGGCCGTGCTGCTGGGGTTCCCGGCCGCGATCGCGGCGATCAGCCAGCTGCACGACCGCGGCCTGCCGATGCCCGCCGACCGGCTCTCGCTGCTGCTGGGCACCCCGGCCGCGGTGCCGGGTGCGCCGGTGGAGCTGCCCGAGGACGCGGTGCTGTGCCGCTGCAACAACGTCACCAAGAAGTCCCTGATCACCGCCTTCCACGGCGGTGCTCGGTCGGTCGCCGAGCTGGCCAGGGCAACGCGGGCGACCACCGGCTGCGGTGGCTGCGTCGACGACGTCGGCCGGCTGTGCAGCTCGTTGGCGGATCGCATCGAATCAGAAAGGGAGGGCGCGGCATGACCCGCACGCTCGTCGTCGTCGGCCACGGAATGGTCGGCCACCGGCTCGTAGAAGCACTGCGCGAACGCGATGAGGCGAACACCTGGCGGATCGTCGTCCTCGGCGAAGAGCCCCGCCCCGCCTACGACCGAGTGGCGCTGTCGTCCTACTTGGACGGCAAGAGCGCCGAAGACCTCAGCCTCACCGGCCAGGACGTCATCGACGACCCGATGGTGGACCTGCGCCTGAACGCGGCGGTGACCGGTGTGGACACCGGGGCCCGCGCGGTGACGCTGGCCGACGGCGAGTCGCTGACCTACGACGCTCTGGTGCTGGCGACCGGGTCGAAGCCGTTCGTGCCGCCGGTGCCCGGTCACCAGCTGCCCGGCAACTTCGTCTACCGCACCATCGAGGACCTCGACGCGATCCGCGAGGCCGCCACCGAGGGCCGCGACGGCGTGGTCATCGGCGGCGGCCTGCTGGGTCTGGAAGCCGCGAACGCGCTGCGACTGCTGGGGATGCGCCCGCACGTGGTGGAGATGGCACCGCGGTTGATGCCGCTGCAGGTCGACGAGGGCGGCGGTCAGGTGCTGCGCGATCTCGTCGAGGAGCTGGGCCTGACCATCCACGCCGGCGCCGCGACCCGGTCGATCGACGGCGAGGAACGCGTCACCGGGGTGACTCTGGCCGACGGCACCGTCATCGACACCGATCTGGTCGTGTTCTCCGCGGGTGTGCGCCCGCGCGACGAGCTCGCCGACATCGCCGGTGTGGCGCGCGGTGAGCGCGGCGGGTTCCTGGTCGACGACGCCTGCCGCACCAACGTCGAGGGCGTGTGGGCCATCGGCGAGTGCGCGGCGGTCGACGGCCGCTGCTACGGCCTGGTCGCGCCCGGGTACACGATGGCCGAGGGCGTGGCCGAGCAGCTGCTGGAACTCGGCGAGGGCACCTTCCCGGGTGCCGACATGTCGACCAAGCTCAAGCTGCTGGGCGTCGACGTCGCCAGCTTCGGCGACGCCCACGGCACCACCGAGGGCGCGCTGGAGGTCGTCTACGCCAACAACGCGGCGGGCACCTACGCCAAGCTGGTGCTCTCCGACGACGCGCGGGTGCTGCTGGGCGGTGTGCTGGTCGGTGACGCCAGCGCCTACGGCGTGCTGCGGCCGCTGGTGGACCGCGAGCTGCCGGCCCCGCCGGAGCAGCTGCTGCTGCCGGCCGGGTCCGGTGTGGACTCGGGCGCGCTGCCCGACGACGCGACGGTGTGCTCCTGCAACAACGTCACCAAGGGCCAGATCACCTGCGCCATCGCCGAGCACGGGCTGGCCGACGTCGCCGAGGTCAAGTCCTGCACCAAGGCCGGCACCAGCTGCGGGTCGTGCGTGCCGATGCTCAAGACGCTGCTGGGCGAGTGCGGCGTGGTCACCTCCAAGGCGCTGTGCGAGCACTTCACCCAGTCGCGGGCGGAGCTGTTCGAGATCGTGCAGGCCACCGGTGTCGGCTCGTTCTCCGAGCTGATCACCAAGCACGGTTCCGGGCGCGGCTGCGACATCTGCAAGCCCGCGGTCGCCTCGATCCTGGCCAGCCTCGGCAACGGCCACATCCTCGAGGGCGAGCAGGCGGCGCTGCAGGACACCAACGACCGGTACTTGGCCAACCTGCAGCGCAACGGCACCTACTCGGTGGTGCCCCGGGTGCCCGGGGGTGAGATCACGCCGGACAAGCTCATCGTGCTCGGCGAGGTGGCCAAGGAGTTCGGGCTCTACACCAAGATCACCGGCGGGCAGCGCATCGACCTGTTCGGCGCGCGGGTGGAGCAGCTGCCGCAGATCTGGACGAAGTTGGTGGAGGCCGGTTTCGAGTCCGGGCACGCCTACGGCAAGGCGCTGCGGACGGTGAAGTCCTGCGTGGGCAACGACTGGTGCCGCTACGGCGTGCAGGACTCGGTGAGCATGGCCATCCGGCTGGAGCTGCGCTACCGGGGCCTGCGCTCACCGCACAAGCTCAAGTCGGCGGTGTCGGGCTGCGCCCGCGAGTGCGCCGAGGCGCGCGGCAAGGACTTCGGCGTGATCGCCACCGACAAGGGCTGGAACCTCTACGTCGGCGGCAACGGCGGGTTCACCCCGCGCCACGCCGAGCTGCTGGCCGCCGACCTCGACGACGAGCGGCTGATCAAGCTCATCGACCGGTTCCTGATGTTCTACGTGCGCACCGCCGACCGGCTGCAGCGCACCTCGGCGTGGGTCGAGTCGCTCGACGGCGGCCTGGAGCACCTCAAGGAGGTCATCGTCGAGGACTCCCTCGGCATCGCCGAGGAGCTGGAAGCCGCGATGCAGCGCCACGTCGACACCTACTCCGACGAATGGGCGGGCGTGCTGTCGGACCCGGGCAAGCTCTCGCGGTTCGTGTCGTTCGTCAACGCCCCCGACGCACCGGATCCCACCATCCGCTTCATCGAAGAACGCGGCCAGATCCGGCCGGGCCCGGTCGGTCTGCCGATGCCCGCGATCCGCTCCGAGAACCAGGAGGTCCACTCGTGAACTGGCACCAGATCTGCGACATCAACGCGCTGCTGCCCGAGTACGGAGTCCCGGCGCTGGTCGGCGAGCACCCGGTGGCGGTGTTCCGCACCCACGACGACCAGCTGTTCGCGGTGGGCAACGTCGACCCGTTCTGCGGGGCCGGGGTGATCAGCCGCGGCATCGTCGGCGACCGGGGCGGTGAGCCCACCGTGGCCTCGCCGATGCTCAAGCAGGTGTTCTCGCTGCGCACCGGCGAATGCCTGGACGACCCCGAGGCGCGGCTGCCGGTGTTCCCGGTGCGGCGGCGCGAGGCGTTCGTGGAGGTCGCGCTCCCTTGAGCGAGGAACTGACCGGCTACACCGTCGCCGTGACCGCGGCCAGGCGGGCGGACGAGCTGGGCTCGCTGCTCGAACGCCGCGGCGCCCGGGTCGTGCACGGCCCGGCGCTGCGGATCCTGCCGCTGTCCGACGACACCGAGCTGCGCCGCGCCACGCAGGAGTGCATCGCGCAGCCGCCCGATGCCGTGGTCGCCACCACCGGCATCGGGTTCCGGGGTTGGGTGGAGGCCGCCGACGGCTGGGGCGTGGGTGCCGAGCTGCTCGACGCGCTGGCTCCCGCGACGCTGCTGGCCCGCGGGCCGAAGGCGCGCGGCGCGGTGCGGGCGGCCGGTCTGCCCGACCCGTGGTCGCCGGGATCGGAGTCCTCCGCCGAGCTGCTGGAGCACCTGATCGACGGGCCCTTGGAGGGTTTGCGGATCGCGGTGCAGCTGCACGGCCAGCCGCTGCCGGACTTCGTCGAGGCGCTGCAGTGCGCCGGGGCGAAGGTCATCGAGGTGCCGGTGTACCGGTGGGCGGCCCCGGCCGACCTCACCGCGTTGGAGAACCTGCTGGCGGCGGTGTGCGCCCAGCAGGTCGACGCGGTGACCTTCACCAGCGCTCCGGCCGCGGCGAGCCTGCTGTCGCTGGCCGCTGAGCGCCACTGCCTGGACGAGCTGCTGGCGGCGTTGCGCGGTCCGGTGCTGGCGGCCTGCGTGGGGCCGGTGACCCACGCACCGCTGGCCGACCGCGGTGTTCCGGCGGTGGTTCCGGAGCGGTTCCGCATCGGTGCGCTGGTGCGGTCGCTGTGCGAGGCGCTGCCGATGCGCTCGCCGACGCTGCCGGTGGCCGGGCACAGCCTGCAGGTGCGCGGCCACGCGGCGATCCTCGACGGCGCGGTGAAACAGCTGTCCCCGCAAGGCAAGACGCTGCTGCGGGCGTTGGCCGAGCGGCCGGGCCGGGTGGTGTCGCGGCGGGCGCTGGCCGAGGCGCTCAACTGCGCCGGTGGCACCGCCGACGAGCACGCCGTCGAGCAGGCGGTGGCGCGGCTGCGGTCGGCGCTGGGCGCGCCGCAGCTGGTGCAGACCGTGATCAAACGCGGATACCGACTTCCGCTGGAACCGATGAGGGACTCCCCGCGATGCGCCGATCCCCTGCTGTGACCCCCGCGAACCCGCCGCTGCTGCTGGTCGCCCACGGAACCCGCGACCCCGAGGGGCCGCGGGTGATCGAGCAGCTGGCCGAGGCCGCTGCCGCGCGCCTGGACGTCGCGGTGCACGTCGGCTACGTCGACGTCATCGGCCCGACCGTGGCCGAGGCGCTGGCCTCGGTGCCGGGGCCGGTGGTGGCGCTGCCGGCGTTCCTGGCGGCCGGGTACCACGTGCGCGCTGATCTGCCCGAGCAGCTGGCCGCCAGCGGGCGCGAGGACGTGACGATCACCGACCCGCTGGGCCCGGCCCCGCAGATCACCGAGGCGTTGCTGGACCGGTTGCGCGACGCCGGGTGGTGTCCCGGGGACCGGGTGCTGTTCTCGGCCGCGGGTTCCTCCGACGAGCGCGCCCTGTCGGACGTGCGGGCGGCGGCGCGGCAGCTGGGCCGCCGCTGCGGTCAGTGGCTCACCCCCAGCTACATCACCACCGCGAGCCCGGCGACCGACGAGGTCTGCGCCCCGGGCGATTTCATCGCCCCGTACCTGCTGGCCCCGGGACTGTTCCACCGGCGGCTGGGCGAGCTCCCGGTGGCGGGGGTGGCCGCTCCGATCGGTGTCCACCCGGCGGTGGTGGAGCTGATCGCCCAGCGCTACCGCTGCGCGGTGCGCGACGACGTCTTCGCGGCCTGAGCGCTCGCGACGCTGAGCCGCGCGAACCGGGGGCCATCAGCCGTTCATCTGTCGTCGGTGCTCCGTTCGTCGTAGTCTGGGTTGGTTGTCACTTCCGCTAGGAGGTCGTCGCCATGCCCAGCACCAGCACCGGATCCGCGCAGCGCCGGCGGGGGCGGTCGGCGCCGAAGCAGCAGGGCCGTTCGTCCTCGTCGTCGACGACCAAGGCATCCGGGCAGACCGGCTCGTCGTCGAAATCGACCACGCAGACGTCAACGGGCGCATCGATTCCCGTGCCGTACGTGACCGCGCAGCTGCACACGACGAAGATCCCGCTGCCCGAGATCCCGGGCCGCGAGGGGGTCGCGTCGACGGTGACGGCGGTGCGCGGAGCGCTGCCCTCGCGCGAGCAGATGCTGTTCTACGGCGGGCTGACCGCCGCGGCGGCGCTGAGCGTGATCGAGTGGCCGGTGGCGGCCGCGATCGGCATCGGCGCAGCAGTGGTGCAGCGCAACGCCTCCCAGGGCGACGAGCAGGCCTGAGCGCGAAGGGGTGCCGATGCTGCGTTGGCTGCTGTCGCAGGCCGCCGAAGTCGCCGCACCGGTGCTGCACGCCGCCCGCGGAGCCACTTCCGCCTCCGGTGACCGCCGGGTCTGGCGCGGCCGCGAGCGCAGCCACCTGGAGCTGCGGGGTGCGCACCTGCCGGCCAACGAGGCCGCTGCCCGCGAGGCCGAGCGGCGGCTGGGCGAGCTCGCCGGGGTGCGTCGCGCCGAGGTCAACGGCGTGCTCGGGCGGGTGGTGATCGAGCACGCGGCCGAGCTGCCCGATCTCGCCGAGCCGGTGCGCGTCATCGGCGAGGTCGAAACCGAGTTCGGCCTGGACGACCAGGACGTCGCGCCGCGCAGCGACCGGCACCCGGGCAACGCCGAGGCGGTGCTGCGGGATGCGGGTGCGCTCGCGATCAGCGCGCTGGGGCTCGGCTACGCGGGGCTGGGGGCGTTGCTGCCCGCGCGGCTGGTCTCGCCGCTGCTGCCGGCGGCGGTGTCGCTGGTCGACACGGTGCCGTGGATGCGTCGCGGCGTCCAGCAGGTCGTGGGTCGCGCACCGCTGGACCTCGCGCTCGCGCTGGGCGGGGCCGCCGGGCCGGGCTTGTCCGGGCGGCCGCTGGGTGCGCTGACCGATCTGTGCGGGCGCTTCTGCACCGCGCGGGAGACGATCGCGCGCCACCAGGCCTGGCAGCGCTGGGAGGCGGTGTTGCCGCACGCCTGCCCCGCGCTGCCGCAGCACCCTCGGCCGCGCGCGGTTCCCGACGGTCCCGTGGAGCGGGTCGCCAACGCCTCCGGCGGTGCGGCCCTCGGCGGGGCGGTGACCGCCTTCGCCCTGTCCCGCGCTCCGCAGCGCGCGCTGGCCGCTCTGCTGGCCGCGGTGCCCAAACCCGCGATCGGCGGGCGGGAGGCGTTCGCCACGACGGTGGACACCTCGCTGGCCGCGCGGGGTGCGCTCGTGCTGGAACCGGACGCGTTGCGGCTGCTGGACCGCCTCGACGCGGTGGTCTTCGACGCCCCGGCGCTGCTGTCCGGGCGGCGCGCGGTGGACTCGGTGATCCCGCTGGAGGAGGGCGGCGACTCCGCGCAGCTGTTCGCCCGCGCCGCCGAGCTCGTCGACCCCACCGATCCGACCGAGCCGCGCAGCGACGGCGCCTGGTCCGTCACCCCGCTGGCGGCGGCCGAACCGCTCCCACCGCAGGCCCGACGTGCCGCATCAGCCGAAATCGCGCGTGGCTCCACCGTTCTCGCGTTGGTCCACGATGGGCGCGCGGTGGCGCTCGCGGTGGTCGTCGACGAGCTCGACCCGCTGGCCGAGGCGCTGGTCGACACCGCGCGCGAGGTCGCCTCCACCGTGCTGGTCGCCGGTGCGGGGCTGGAACGCAGGCTCGCCGTGGACTCCTCGGTGCCGGCCGGTGCCGAGCTGGGCGAGTCGGTGCGCGCGCTGCAGGACGACGGCACTGTCGTCGCCGTCATCTCGCACCGCGACGCGGGCGGGCTCGCCGCCGCGGACCTGGGCATCGGACTGTCCACATCGGATCCGGCGAGCTGGGCCGCCGACGTGATCTGCCCCAGCGCGGCGGTGCTGGACACGCTGCTGGGTTCGGCCACCGACGCGCGAGCGGCCAGCATGTACGCGGCGGCGATCTCGGCGGCGGGTGCGCTGTTGGGCGCGCTGTTCGCCGCGTTCGGGCCCGCTTCCGGCTCCCCGGCGCGGGCGTCGATGCCGGTGCACGCCGCGACGCTGGCCGCCTACGCGACCGGCACCTGGGTCGCCCTGCGCGCCTCCAGCAGGCCGCCGCCGCTGCCCCGCGAGCGCACGCCCTGGCACGCGATGCCGGCCACCACGGTGCTGTCCGCGCTCAACAGCAGCGAGCGGGGGCTCGACGGAGCCGCTGCGGCCGAGCGGCACCGGCCGCACGACGACGGGCGCGCCCCGGTGGGCGTGCTCGCCGCATCCGTCGAGGGCCTGATCAACCCGATCACGCCGGTGCTCGGCGCCGGTGCGGTGATCTCCGCCGGGCTGGGGTCGGTCGTCGACGCCGTGCTCATCTGCGGCGTGCTGCTGGCCAGCGCGCTCATCGACGGCCTGCAGCGCGCCGCCACCGAACGCGAGCTCAGCAAGCTGCTGGCTTCCGGGCGAACCCCGGCGCGGCGACGCCGCGACGGCAGCACCGAGGTCGTCTCCGCCGACGAGCTGGTTCCCGGCGACGTCATCGAGCTGCGCGCGGGCGACGGCGTCCCGGCGGACTGCCGGCTGTTGTCGGTGGAATCGCTGGAGGTCGACGAATCCGGGCTGACCGGCGAGTCCCAGCTGATCACCAAGACGGCCGCGCCCACGACCGCGCAGGCCGTCGCCGACCGCACCTGCATGCTCTACCAGGGCACGGTCATCGCCAGCGGCACCGGCATCGCGGTGGCGGTCGCGGTCGGCACCCACACCGAGCTGGGCCGCACCACCGCGCAGGTCACCGGCACCGATGAGGCCACCGGTGTGGAGACCAGGCTCGCGGAGCTGACCAAGAAGGTGCTGCCGATCTCGGTGGGCGCGGGCGCGCTGCTGTTCGCCTCGGACCTGCTGCGCGGGGTGCCGATGGGTCAGACGGTGGCGCGCTCGGTCGGGCTGGCGGTGGCCGCTGTGCCGGAAGGGCTGCCGTTCGTGGCGACGCTGGCCGAGCTCGCGGCCGCGCGCCGGATGTCCCGGCGCGGCGTGCTGGTGCGCAGTCCCGCCACCATCGAGGCGCTCGGACGGGTCGACGCGCTGTGCTTCGACAAGACCGGCACGCTCACCCAGGGGCGGATCGCGCTCGGCGAGGTCTCCGACGGCCGGGGGTCGCGCGGGGTGCACGAGCTGCAGGGCGAGCACCGGCAGGTCGTGGCGGCCGCGCTGCGCGCCACGCCCCGGCCGCAGGACGACCAACCCCTGCCGCACCTGACCGACCGCGCGGTGCTCGAGGGCGCCGAGGAGATCGGGCTGTGCGGGGACGGCGAGGTGCTGGCCGAGCTGCCCTTCGAGCCCTCGCGCGGTTTCCACGCGGTGCACACCGACCGGCTGCTGTCGGTCAAGGGCGCCCCGGAGGTCGTGCTGGACCGGTGCGCGCGGTGGCGGCGCGACGGCTCCTCGCAGGCCTTCGACGCCGAGGCCCGCGCCGACGTCGAGGAGGAGGTGGAACGCCTGGCGCTGCGCGGTTTCCGGCTGCTCGCGGTCGCCGAACGCCGGGTGAGCGGGGACTTCGAGCTCACCGAATCCGATGTGGACGATCTGGAGCTGGTCGGGCTGCTGGGGCTGGCCGATCCGGTGCACGCCACCGCCGCGGCCGCGGTCGAGCAGTTGGAGCGGGCGGGCGTGGACGTCATCATGATCACCGGTGATCACCCGAGCACGGCCGAGGCCATCGCGGCCGAGCTGGGCATGCTCGGCGGCAAGCGGGTGATCACCGGTGCCCAGCTCGACGACCTCGACGACGAGCAGCTGGCCGGTGAGGTCCCCAAGATCTCGGTGTTCGCCCGGGTGACCCCGGCGCAGAAGGCCCGCATCGTGCGGTGCCTGCGCGATGCGGGGCGGGCGGTGGCCATGACCGGCGACGGCGCCAACGATGTGCCCGCGATCAACCTGGCGCACGTGGGGATCGCGTTCGGCTCGCGGGCCACCGCGGCGGCTCGCGACGCCGCGGATCTGGTCGTCGCCGACGACCGCATCGAGACGCTCACCGACGGCATCGTCGAGGGCCGGGGCATGTGGACCTCGGTGCGCGAAGCGCTCGCGGTGCTGCTCGGCGGCAACCTCGGCGAGATCGGCTACGCGCTGGGCACCGGGCTGATCAGTCCGTCGGCGGCGCTCAACGCCCGGCAGCTGCTGGTGGTCAACATGCTCACCGACGTGCTTCCCAGCATCGCGATCGCGGTGCGCCCGCCCGCCGACCGCACACCGGAGAAGCTGCTGGCCGAAGGCCCGGAGGCGTCGCTGGGCACGGCGCTGGCCCGCGAGGTCGGGGCGCGCGCGGTGGCCACCTCGGCTGCGGCGGGGCTGGCCTGGATGCTCACCCGGCCGGTGTCGACCGCGGCGCAGGCGCGCACCGCCGGGCTGGTCGCGCTGGTCTCGGCGCAGCTGGCGCAGACGCTGACCTCGCGCGGCCGCACGCCGCTGGTCGTGCTGGCCGCCGGCGGGTCGGTGCTGGTGCTGCTGGCGCTGGTGCAGATCCCCGGCGTCAGCCAGTTCTTCGGGTCCAGCCCGCTGCTGCCGCACCAGTGGGCGGTCGCGCTGGGGATCTCGGTGGCGGTGGCCGTGGCGGTGCGGGTGTGGCAGATGTGGCCGGCGACCACGGCGAGTCCTGCAGAGTTGGCGGCGGGTTCACCGCGCGGACACCTGGGTTGGCAACGCGGCTAACCCGCTGCCCGCACAGTCGGAGGCGTACTGCACCACCCGAGGGATTGAGGCCTTCCGATGCCCGCGTTTTTGACCACCATCCTCACCGGCGTGGCGATCGCGCTGATCGAGACGCTGGTCGTGCACCTGGTGAAGTCGGCGGTGCGCACCGCCTGAGCCGGCTCACGGCGCCGGTGACCCGACCGGGCCGGCCAGCGCCCCGGTGTCGCGGCCGGCGGGCGCAGCGCGTTGCGCGACGTAGGCGCCGGCCAGGATCAGCGCTCCGCCCACCAGTTGCGGCGGCCCCAGCGCTTCGGCCAGCAGCACCCACGCCAGCAGCGTGGCCACCACCGGCTCCAGGAACGCCACCCCGCCGGCGACCTGCGGGGACAGCAGGCGCACGGCGACGATCCCGGTGAGGTAGGCCAGCACGGTGGATCCGACGACGACCCACCCGACGGCGGCCATCGCCGGGACGTGGCGCCCGGCCAGCTCGACCTGACCCGCCAGCAGCGCGAAGTCGATCTCCCACGGCCGGGCGAGCGCGGTGACCACCGAAGCGCCCAGCAGCAGGCCGAACCCGGCCAGCGCGAAGGGATCGACCTCCGCCGCCGAATCCGAGAGCAAGAAGTAGGTGGCCTGGCACGCCGCGGCCCCCAGGCTCAGCAGCAGGCCCAGCGGGTTGAAGCTCAGCCCGGAGAACAGCTCGACCACGCACGCCAGGCCCACCACCGCCAGCAGCACGCCGATCACCGCCGAGCGGCTCACCGGTGCGCGGCGGACGAAGCGGATCCAGCCCAGCACCAGCACCGGTCCCAGGAACTCGATCAGCAGCGCCACGCCGACCGGGATGGTCGCGATCGCGGCGAAGTAGCAGACCTGGACCCCGGCGACGGAGAACAGCCCGTAGCCGAGGATCAGGCGCGGGGCGCGGCGCAGCACCGGCAGGTGGCGCAGCAGGACCGGCAACAGGAGCAGCGCTCCCCCGGCCAGTCGCAGCCAGGCCACGTGCAGCGGGTTCAGCCCGGCGTTGATCAGCGGTTTGGCGAAGGGTCCCGATCCGCCGAAGAAGATCGCCGAGGCCACGGCCACCGGGAGGCCGACGGCGCGGGGGTCATGGGTCGGTGAGCGCACCGGCACATCGAAGCACGCCGAACCGCAACTCCGGTACTGGCGTGCCACACCGCCGGACGGCGCCACTTTCGCGATCGCGAGCCCCGGTGATGCGAACATTCGGGCCCGTCGAGTGTTCCAGAACCGAAAACGCGGTATCCCGAGGTGGAAACACCAGGACTTTTTCACGAAACCGGGATAACCGATCGACACTCAGGTCACCCTTTGTTGAGCGGCTTTATAGGACGCGCGTACTGTTAGCAGTGAAGAGCGCGAGTCCCCGCGCACGCTCAGCTGACGTGCGCGAGACTCGCAATCGTTCCCGAACTTGCGCCCGTCGCGAGATGGAGTTGAACGTGACTGCACCTGCGAGCAAGGACAGCTTCGGCGCCCGCGGCACGCTGAACGTCGGCGACGCCTCTTACGAGGTGTTCCGGCTCAGCGCCGTCGAGGGGGCCCAGCGGCTGCCCTACAGCCTCAAGATCCTCCTGGAGAACCTGCTGCGCACCGAAGACGGTGCCAACATCACCGCCGACCACGTGCGCGCGCTGGCCGGCTGGGACTCCAAGGCCGAGCCCTCCACCGAAATCCAGTTCACCCCCGCCCGGGTGATCATGCAGGACTTCACCGGTGTGCCCTGCGTCGTTGACCTCGCCACCATGCGCGAGGCCGTCGCCGACCTCGGCGGCGACACCTCCAAGGTCAACCCGCTGGCCCCGGCCGAGCTGGTCATCGACCACTCGGTGATCATCGACGTGTTCGGCAGGCCCGACGCCTTCGAGCGCAACGTCGAGTTCGAGTACGGCCGCAACAAGGAGCGCTACCAGTTCCTGCGCTGGGGCCAGGGCGCCTTCGACGAGTTCAAGGTCGTCCCCCCGGGCACCGGCATCGTGCACCAGGTCAACATCGAGCACCTGGCCCGCACCGTGATGGCCCGCAACGGCCAGGCCTACCCCGACTCCTGCGTCGGCACCGACTCCCACACCACCATGGTCAACGGCCTGGGCGTCCTGGGCTGGGGCGTCGGCGGCATCGAGGCCGAGGCCGCGATGCTCGGCCAGCCCGTGTCGATGCTCATCCCGCGCGTGGTCGGCTTCAAGCTCACCGGTGAGATCCCCGCCGGCGCCACCGCCACCGACGTCGTCCTCACGATCACCGAGATGCTGCGCAAGCACGGCGTCGTCGGCAAGTTCGTCGAGTTCTACGGCTCGGGCGTCGCCTCGGTGCCGCTGGCCAACCGCGCCACCATCGGCAACATGAGCCCGGAGTTCGGCTCCACCGCCGCGATCTTCCCGATCGACGACGAGACCGTGCGCTACCTCAAGCTCACCGGCCGGCCCGCCGACCAGGTCGCCCTGGTCGAGGCCTACGCCAAGGAGCAGGGCCTGTGGCACGACCCGGAGCACGAGCCCGAGTACTCCGAGTACCTCGAGCTGGACCTGTCCACCGTGGTCCCCTCCATCGCCGGTCCCAAGCGCCCGCAGGACCGCATCGTGGTCTCCGAGGCCAAGAAGTCGTTCCGCACCGCGCTGACCGACTACACCTCCGCGCCCACCGATGACGCGGCCCTGGACGAGGCTGGCGAGGAGTCCTTCCCCGCCAGCGACCCGGCCTCGATCAGCCCGCACGCCAAGCCGGAGCTGATCTCCGCGGCCAACGGCTCCAACGGCCGGATCTCCAAGCCGGTCAAGGTCTCCTCCGAGGAGCTGGGCGAGTTCGAGCTCGACCACGGTGCCGTGGTGATCGCCTCGATCACCTCCTGCACCAACACCTCCAACCCGTCGGTGATGCTCGGTGCCGCGCTGCTCGCGCAGAAGGCCGTGGACAAGGGCCTGACCCGCAAGCCGTGGGTGAAGACCTCGATGGCCCCCGGCTCGCAGGTCGTCACCGACTACTACGAGAAGGCCGGCCTCTGGCCGTATCTGGAGAAGCTCGGCTTCCACCTCGTCGGCTACGGCTGCACCACCTGCATCGGCAACTCCGGCCCGCTGCCGGAGGAGGTCTCCGCCGCCGTGCAGGAGAACGACCTCACCGTCACCTCGGTGCTGTCGGGCAACCGGAACTTCGAAGGCCGGATCAACCCCGACGTCAAGATGAACTACCTGGCCTCGCCGCCGCTGGTCATCGCCTACGCCCTCGCGGGCACGATGGACTTCGACTTCGAGAACGACCCGCTGGGCAACGACACCGAGGGCAACCCGGTGTACCTGCGCGACATCTGGCCGTCGCCGCAGGAGGTCCAGCAGACCATCGACTCGGCGATCACCAACGAGATGTTCACCTCCTCCTACCAGGACGTGTTCAAGGGCGACGAGCGCTGGCGCGCGCTGCCCACCCCGGAGGGCGAGACCTTCGAGTGGGACGCGCAGAGCACCTACGTCCGCAAGCCCCCGTACTTCGAGGGCATGCAGATGGACCCGGCCCCGGTCACCGACATCTCCGGCGCCCGCGTGCTGGCGCTGCTGGGCGACTCGGTCACCACCGACCACATCTCCCCGGCCGGCGCCATCAAGCCGGACTCCCCGGCGGGCCAGTACCTGTCGGAGCACGGCATCGACCGCAAGGACTTCAACTCCTACGGTTCCCGACGGGGCAACCACGAGGTGATGATCCGCGGCACCTTCGCCAACATCCGGCTGCGCAACCTGCTGCTGGACGACGTGCAGGGCGGCTACACCCGGGACTTCACCCAGGAAGGCGCCCCGCAGGCGTTCATCTACGACGCCGCGCAGAACTACGCCGCGCAGGACATCCCGCTGGTCGTCCTCGGCGGCAAGGAGTACGGCTCCGGTTCGTCTCGTGACTGGGCCGCCAAGGGCACCCGCCTGCTGGGCGTGCGCGCCGTCATCGCCGAGTCCTTCGAGCGCATCCACCGCTCGAACCTCATCGGCATGGGCGTCATCCCGCTGCAGTTCCCGGAAGGCTCCTCGGCCAAGTCGCTCGGCCTGAACGGCACCGAGACCTACGACTTCTCCGGCATCACCAAGCTCAACGACGGTGAGACCCCGGAGACCGTGAAGGTCACCGCCACCAAGGCCGACGGCTCCAAGGTGGAGTTCGACGCCAAGGTCCGCATCGACACCCCCGGTGAGGCGGACTACTACCGCAACGGCGGCATCCTGCAGTACGTCCTGCGCAAGATGATCCGCTCCTGATCCCCTGCTTTATCGGGCAGGATCTTTGAAGAAGCGCCCGGTGGGAGCCACAAGCTCCTGCCGAGCGCTTCTTCTTTTTGTGTTCAAGACTCTGTGGTCTCGCTGCTTGGCAGTGCGGGCAGCGGAACCTGAGCGGTGCTGTGGACTCCGTGCGCCGCGACTGATGTATGCCAATACACGGCGTCACGGCGTACTCGCCACAGCACCGCTCAGAACCCGCGGCGGTGCCAGTGGCTCAGGTGGGGAGAAGAGAAAGCACCATCGGTGCTTGCCTGACGGTTGCTGTCAGGGGAGGTTCGGCCTGCGGCAGACGTAGGTCCTCGCTGGGGGGACGTTGCGCCAGATCGTGCGGGTGGTGATGACCTCATCGAAGCTGGTGTCGAGGCGGCGGCGGAACTGGCGGGCGCCGGACATGCCCAGGGCGTGCAGGTAGGCGAAGGTCGTGAACGCGCCGCCCGGCGTGAGCACCGAGCCGACCTGCTGCAGGATGTCGTGCTGGAGCTTGGCCGGGAAGATCGACCACGGCAGGCCGCTGACCACCGCGTCGACCCGGTCGATGCCCGCCGCCGACAGCAGCGACCCCAGGTGCGAGGCATCGCCCTGGATGACCTCCAGCCACGGCAGCTCCCGGTTGAGGTGCTCGACCATGCCCGAATCCAGCTCGATCGCCACGTGCCGGCCACCGGCGGGCAGCCGGTCGGCGATGGCGGAGCTCAAGGCACCCGTGCCGGGACCGAGCTCGACGACCACCGGACTTCCCGTGCGCGGCACCACCGAGGCGATCTCGCGGGCCAGGTGGGGTGAGCTGGGGGCGACCGCGCCGACCTGGCCGGGCTTGCTCGCCGCGCGCTGCAGGAAGGTCCGGTAGTTGTGCAGCACCGATCCCCCGCCGCGCCCGTTCCCCGGCCCCTCCGCAGCGGGCGTCGTCGAGGTCTCCGGGCTGCTGGGGGTGTGTGGTGAGGTCACGGATGCCTTCCCGATCGGTGCCGCCGGTCGTTGGTGCGCACCAGCCTATCGGGCGATCAACGACCGGGCGCACGGCAGTGCCGCACACCACGCGGCGTGACGGGGGTGAAAAACCGAGATCAAGATTCCCGCAATTCGCCGGGAGCACCTCGACCGGCGGGGAAACGACGGCGCCGAAATTGCGCCGGAAAAGTGTAACGAACGGCGTTCCGCGAACGATGCAAGGCCTCACGGGCTTGTTCCCTCCCGGGAGCAAGCCCGTGCGCGCGCTTACCTCAGGCGATCTGCCCGGCGGGCTCGATGACCTGGTCCGAAGCATCGTCGGAACGCCGAATCCAGCTGGTCAGCGCTCCGGCCGCGGCCAGAAAAACAATCGCCTCGGCCGCCAGGGCCACCCACACCGTTGCCACTTCTTGCCTCCTCTCCACTGTCCGCCCCGCCTTCCGAACGCGCGCACGCACAAACACCCGCCAAGGCAGGTCGATCGGAAGAAGGTTTGGGTAATAACCCGGTACGGACCAATCCTACGGCCGTGTTTCGCCACTTCCCAAACCGGACAGTTGTAATTTGCGCAACACCCTTCCTGCGCATCACCATGAGACCCTGGCCGTCACCCGGACGAGCGAACGTCGCAGGTCACGGAACCGTTTGCCACGCAAAGGAAAATGGACGCCGCTCATCCTCTTAACGGAGTACCCGACATGCGACAATCCGCCCGAAGCACAACAGGGCCGAAACGAGGATCATGACCACCACCGACACGACGCCGCGCCTGCGCGCAGACGCTCGCCGAAACCGGGACCGGATCATCGCCGCAGCTCAGGCCGTGTTCACCGAACGCGGTACCGAGGTGCCCATGGAGGAAGTCGCCCGCTCCGCCGGAGTCGGCGTCGGCACCCTCTACCGCCGTTTCCCCGACCGCGACTCGCTGATCCGGGCCGTCGCCCAGGACGCCTTCAGCACGGTCTTGGAGGACACCCGCGCCACCATCGAGCAGGAACCCGACGCGTGGCGCGCGCTGAGCCAGATCATGCACCGCGGCATGGCGCTGCGCACCGTGGTCCGGCTGACGGTGCTGTCCTCGCGGGCGCGGTCGATCATCAACAGCGACCCCAACACCGACGCCGTGCACAACGAGTTCATGGCGCTGGTGGACCACCTGGTCACGCGCGCCCAGGCCGACGGCACGCTGCGCGACGACGTCAGCACCGGCGACATCGCCGTGCTCAGCTCGTTGGCGCTGCAAGGCGTGCAGGCGCTGCCCGAGGAGCTTCGCAACCTCGCCCCGGCGCGCTACATCGCGGTGCTGCTCGACGGCTTGCGCGCGCAGAACAGCCGGCCGCTGCCCGGCAGGCCCATCTCCGCCGAAGAGGTCGTGGTCCGCACCCCGGAGGTGGACGTCTAACTCCGCCGGGCCACCGCGGCCCGCAGCACGTGGTAGCCGATGAGGGTGACCAGCGTGCCCAGGGCGATGCCGCTGAACTCGAACGACGGGGTGATCTGCAACGACACCCCGCCGATGCCCGCGACCAGCCCTGCGGCCAGCGGAAGCAGGTTGACCGGGTCGGCGAAGTCGACCCGGCTCTCCACCCAGATCTTGGCGCCGAGCAGGCCGATCATCCCGTAGAGCACGACGGTGATGCCGCCGAGCACACCGCCCGGTGTGGCGGCGATGATCGCGCCGAACTTCGGGCACAGGCCGAAGGCGATGGCCACGATCGCCGCCACCCAGTAGGCGGCGGTGGAGTACACGCGGGTGGCGGCCATGACGCCGATGTTCTCCGCGTAGGTCGTGGTCGGCGGCCCGCCCACGGCGCTGGACAGGGCGCTGGCGAAGCCGTCGGCGAAGATCGCCCGGCCCAGGCTGCCGTCGAGCCTGCTGCCGGTCATCTGCTCGACGGCCTTGACGTGCCCGGTGTTCTCGGCGATCAGCGCGATCACGGCCGGCAGCACCACGACGATCGCGGCCAGGTCGAACGACGGCGCGTGCAACTGCGGCAGCCCGAACCACGGCGCGTCGCCGACCCCGCTGAGGTCCAGCCGGGGGTGGGTGCTGACGTTGCCGTCGGCGTCGGGCGCGGTGATCGGCCCGAAGGCCACGTCGAACAGCCACGACAGCGCGTACCCGGCGGCCAGGCCGAGGAACACCGCGATGCGGCCCCAGAACCCGCGCAGCAGCACGCTGGCGGCCAGCACGATGATCATGGTGAGCAGCGCGACCCACTGGTCCTGCGGCCAGTAGGTCTCGGCGACCACCGGCGCGAGGTTGAAGCCGATCAGCATCACCACGGCCCCCGACACCGCGGGCGGCAGGACCCGGTGCACCGCTCCGGCGCCGACGAAGTGCACGACCAGCCCGACCGCGCCGAGCACCAGCGCGCAGATCAGGATCGCGCCGGTGACCGCGGAGCTGTCGCCTCCCCCGGCGCGGATGACGGTCACCGCGCCCACGAACGAGGCGCTGGAGCCGAGGTAGCTGGGGATCTTGCCCTGCACGATGAGCAGGAACAGGATCGTGGCCACGCCCGAGACCATGATCGCCAGGTTCGGGTCCAGGCCCATCAGCACCGGGAAGACGAAGGTGGCGCCGAACATCGCCACCACGTGCTGCGCGCCGAGCCCGATGGTGCGCCCCCAGGACAGGCGTTCGTCCGGGGCGACGGCTTCACCGGGCCGCGGCGTGCCGCCGTCCCCGTGCAGTCTCCAGCCGATGCCCAGCGTGGCACCCAGTCCCCGCCGCATGGCGCACCTCCCTGTTCCGCCCGCCGCGCGGGACCGCCGAATCGAGGCGGAACTCTACAAACCACCTCCCCTGTGATCGGCACCGCAGCCTGGGAGTTCACCAGGATCTGATCAGCGCAGCGCCGGGATGATCTGCTCGCCGTAGGCCCGCAGCGTCTCGTCGATGGCGTCGTGCATGGCGTAGACGGCGAACTGGTCGACGCCGATGTCGCGGAGTTCGGCCAGCCGATCCCGGTGGGCGGCAGGCGGTCCGAGCAGGCAGAAGCGGTCCACGACCTCGTCGGGAACGAAATCGGTGCTGGCGTTGCCCGCACGTCCGTGGTGCGCGTAGTCGTACCCCTCGCGGCCCTTGATGTAGTCGGTGAGCGGAGCCGGCACCCCACCGGTCTCGCCGTAGCGCGCCACGAGGTCGGCGACGTGGTTGCCGACCATCCCGCCGAACCACCGGCACTGCTCGCGCGCGTGCGCGAGGTCGTCGCCGACGTAGGCGGGGGCGGCCACGCAGACGGTGACCGCCCCGGGATCGCGTCCGGATCGGCGGGCGGCGTCCCGCACGTGCTCGACCATCCACCTGGTCAGGTACGGGTCGGCCAGCTGCAGGATGAACCCGTCGGCCTGGCGTCCGGCCAGTTCCAGGGCCTTCGGCCCGTAGGCGCCCATCCACACCGGCAGGTGCCCGTCGCGGACCCACGGCAGCCGGACCGGCGTGCCACCCAGGTCCGCCTCGCGGCCCTCGGCGAGGTCCTTGATCACCGCCATCGCCTCGCCGAGCTCGGCCAGGGTGGTGGGTTTCCCGCCGGTGACGCGCACGGCCGAATCGCCCCGGCCGATGCCGCAGACGGTGCGCGGGCCGTGCATGTCGTTGAGGGTCGCGAACAGCGACGCGGTGACCGTCCAGTCCCGCGTTCTGGGGTTGGTCACCATCGGGCCGATCCGCATCCGCTCGGTGGCGGCCAGGGCGCGGCTGTAGATGACGAACGGTTCCTGCCACAGCACGCAGGAGTCGAACGTCCACCCGTGGGTGAAGCCCAGCACTTCGGCCTGCCGCATCCGCTCCACGACCAGCGAGGCGGGTGGATCGGTCTGCAGGACGACTCCGAAGTCCATCTCCGCTCCTCAGGTCAGGTAGCCGCAGGCTTCGCGGCGCAGGAATCGCCCGCGTCCAGGACGTCCGCGGTAGTCGCCGTCGTGCACGATCACCTCGCCGCGCGAGAGCACCGTGCGGGCCCGGCCGGTGATCCGCCTGCCCTCGTAGGCGTTGTAGTCGACGTTCATGTGGTGGGTTTCGGCGGACAGCACCTGCTGGGCGCCGGGGTCGTAGAGCACCAGGTCGGCGTCGGCGCCGGGCGCGATGGCGCCCTTGCGCGGGTGCAGTCCGAACATCCGCGCCGGGGTGGTGCTGGCCAGTTCCACCCAGCGGCGGCGGCTGATGTGTCCGGCCACCACGGCGTCGTGCAGCAGGTCCAGGCGGTTCTCCACCCCCGGGATGCCGTTGGGGATCTTGGAGAAGTCGTCGCGGCCGAGTTCCTTCTGCCCGGCGAAGCAGAACGGGCAGTGGTCGGTGGAGACCACCGACAAGTCGTCGGTGCGCAGCGCCCGCCACAGCGAGGCCTGGTGCTCGGCCGGGCGCAGCGGGGTGGAGCAGACGTACTTGGCCCCTTCGAAGTCCGGTGCGGCGAGGTCGTCGACGGTGAGGAACAGGTACTGCGGGCAGGTCTCGCCGAAGACGTTGAAGCCCTCGTGGCGTGCCCGGGTGATCTCGGCGACGGCCTCGGTGGCCGACACGTGCACCACGTACAGCGGTGATCCGGCCACTTTGGACAGCTGGATCGCGCGGTGGGTCGCCTCGGCTTCCAGCAGCGGGTGGCGGACGCGGCCGTGGTACTTCGGGTCGGTGTGGCCGGCATCGAGGGCCTGGCGGACCAGGACGTCGATGGCGATGCCGTTCTCGGCGTGCATCATGATCAGCGCGCCGTTGTCGCCCGCTTGCTGCATGGCGCGCAGGATCTGCCCGTCGTCGCTGTAGAACACCCCCGGGTAGGCCATGAACATCTTGAAGCTGGTGATGCCCTCCCCCACCAGCGCGTCCATCTCCTTGAGCACGCCGTCGCCGACGTCGGAGAGGATGCCGTGGAAGGCGTAGTCGACGGCGCAGTTGTCGTCGGCCTTGGCGTGCCAGGTCTCGACGCCTTCGCGCAGCGTGCGGCCCACGGGCTGGATGGCGAAGTCGATGATGGTCGTGGTGCCGCCCCAGGCGGCGGCGCGGGTGCCGGTTTCGAAGGTGTCGGCGGCGTAGGTGCCGCCGAAGGGCATCTCCATGTGGGTGTGCGCGTCGACGCCACCGGGGATGACGTAGAGCCCGGTGGCGTCCAGGACGGTGTCGGCGGTCCAGTCCCGGGCGATCGCGGGCGTGGCGATGGCGGCGATCGTCTCGTCCTCGACGAGGACGTCGGCCTCGGTCTCCTCGGTCGCGGTGATCACCAGGCCACCGCGGATGACGGTTCTGCTCATCGCGGTCTCCTTCAGGGCCGGCTCAGCGGTCCGTAGGCGTCGGGACGGCGGTCGCGGTAGAAGGCCCACTTGCGGCGGACCTCGTCGATGACGTCCAGGTCGAGGTCGCGGACCAGCAGTTCTTCGTCGGTGTCGCTGGCGGGCTCGCCGACGAACTGGCCGTAGGGGTCGACGAAGTAGCTGGTGCCGTAGAAGTCGTTGTCGCCGTACTCCTCGACGCCGACGCGGTTGATGGCGGCGATGAAGTACTCGTTGGCCACGGCGGCGGCGGGTTGTTCGAGCTCCCACAGGTAGGACGACAGGCCTCGGCTGGTGGCCGAGGGGTTGTACACGATCTGCGCGCCTTCCAGGCCGAGGGCGCGCCAGCCCTCCGGGAAGTGCCGGTCGTAGCAGATGTAGACCCCGACGCGGCCCACGGCGGTGTCGAAGACGGGCCAGCCGAGGTTGCCGGGCCGGAAGTAGTACTTCTCCCAGAACCCCGGCAGGTGCGGCAGGTGGTGCTTGCGGTACTTGCCCAGGTAGGAGCCGTCGGCGTCGATGACGGCGGCGGTGTTGTAGTAGAAGCCGGGTCCGTCGAGCTCGAAGACGGGCACCACGATGACCATCGACAGCTCGCGCGCGAGCGCGCACATGCGCTGCACGGTCGGGCCGTCCGGGACCGGCTCGGCCCAGCGGTGGTGCTCGTCCTGCTGGACCTGGCAGAAGTACGGGGCGTTGAAGACCTCCTGGAACCCGATGATCCGCGCGCCGCTGGCGGCGGCGGCTCGGGCGTGCTGTTCGTGCGCGTCGACCATGCTGCCGGTGTCACCGGTCCACTTGGCCTGCACGAGGGCTGCGCGAACGACGTTGGCCATCGACGAGGCCACCTCCTCGCTCGGAATTCCCGCCGGATCTCGGGCGGATGGACCGAACGTAGGCCCGCCGGTGAACACCCGCAATCACCGCTCGGGCACGCTGGGTGATGGATCGGCGCAGCGCGAGCCCGCTGCGAGGGGCGACGTGGGTCGGGGTCCGGCCGGGAATACGCTCGACCGGATCAAGCGCCGGTGTGTCGGGGTCACTCCCACCAGGGGCGGTAGCCGACGCCGTGCTTGTTGGCGCGGTCGAGGTCCCGGCGCATGGCGCGGGTGTCGCGGGCGACGCCGGGCGGGAAGCCGTGCTTGATCGCGCGGTGCTCGCCGGTCTCGCCCATGTAGCAGACCGAGTAGAACAGGCCGACGAGCACGCCGAGCGCCAGCGAGCTCAGCCGGATCCACATCGGACCGGGCAGCAGCATCAGCACGGCGCAGAACGGGGCGAGCTGGGTCAGGGCGCGGGCGAGGTGGCGCAGCGCCCAGGTGCGGCAGGTGACGTCGTGCAGCACCCATTCGGCGCACCGGTCGGGCAGCTTGCCGCCGAAGGCGTACCAGACCCATTGCGCCGGGTTGGGTCGCGATGACGGCGCGGGAGGCGTGGTCGCCATGACTCCAGGCTAGTCCTCGTCGAAGCGCTCGGCGGCCGTCCGTTCGGCCGCCGTCACCGATCCTATGCACCCGTTGCCGGACGACATGACGCCACCACTGATCGTGATCTGAGCCACCTTCGGGTGATCTCGCGCCACGCTGGCGGGTGAAGCGCGTCCCCCTAGTAACGAGGCATTGCGGGAGCTCGATACCGCAGGCAGATAGGGGAGGAAACGTGTTCGTCGTCGTCGTGGCAATGGTTCTGGTTTTGGTTCTGGGGTTCGTGATGTTCACCGACGCGCTGGAGGGCACCGGGTCGATGAGCACCCGGCGTGGCCTGAAGGAGATCGCAGCGCAGGTCAAGCGGAGCGCGCGGCTGGGCGACTGAGCGCGCACGGCCCGCCCCTGCCGAGGCGGGCCGTGCTGCCGCAGGGGGTCAGAGCAGTCCGCGGCGGGTCAGGTTGGCGATGAGGGAGCGCACGCCGAAGGTCCACCGCGGGCACTGCTCGCTGCGGTTGACCCGGTTGACCAGCGCGCCGAGCTTCGGGGTGGAAATGCGCACCACGTCGCCGACCTGGTGCGTGAAGCCCTTGCCGGGCGCACCTCGGTCCGCGGTGGGGGCGAACAGGGTTCCGGTGTAGAGGATCAGCCCGTCCGGGTACTGGTGGTGCGCGCCCAGCGCGGCGGCGGCCAGCTCTTCGGGGTCGCGGCTGATCTCGCGCATCGAGCTGAGCCCGTCGAGGACGAACCCGTCCTGGCCGCGCACTTCCAGCCGCACGTCGAGGTTGCGGACCTCGTCGAGCCCGAAGTCGTCGTCGAACAGCCGCAGGAACGGCCCCAGCGATGCCGAGGCGTTGTTGTCCTTGGCCTTGGGCAGCAGCAGCGCGCTGCGGCCTTCGACGTCGCGCAGGTTGACGTCGTTGCCGAGGGTGGCGGCCACGATCCGGCCGTCGCTGCGAACCGCGAGCGCCACCTCGGGCTCGGGGTTGTTCCAGTCCGAGCCCTCGGCGATGCCGATCTCCGCGCCCGCTCCCACCGCCGACAGCAGCGGCGCCTTGGTGAAGATCTCCGGGTCGGGGCCGAGCCCGACCTCCAGGTACTGCGACCAGAGCCCGTCGCGGACCAGCACTTCCTTGACCGCGCGGGCTTCGTCCGATCCCGGCCGCACGGCGGTGAGGGTGCCGCCGATGGCCGCTTCGACCTGCTCGCGGATCTCCGCCGAGCGGCTGGCATCGCCGGCCGCGCGTTCCTCGATGACGCGCTCGAGCATGCTCTTGACGAAGGTGACTCCCGCGGCCTTGAGGACCTGCAGATCGGCGGGCGCCAGCAGTTTCGGCCCCGGCCCGCCGTCGAGCGTCGTGGCCAGCACCTGTGACAGCGACCAGCTCCTGCGGGGCGCGGCCGAGCGCGCGAGCCCGATCGGATCGCGGTGTTCGAGCAGGTCGGTCAGGGTCGGGGCGGAGTCGGTGAGGTCGACCAGCTCGTCGCCGCGCACGGCGACCACGGCCGGGCCGTCCTCGTCCGGATCGTGCAGGCGGCCCACCAGCGTGGCCGCGTCGCGATCGGTGGGCAGCAGGTCACTGGCATCGTCGAGCAGCTTCAAGTCACACCTCTCGTTCAGCTCGACGGCAACATAGCGCTCCGAACACCGGTTTCCGGCTCGAGCGGACGCGGTTGCTCCGGGCGCGCGTCCGCGCGCGGAGTTTCTCGGGAAGGCGCTGGCGAGCGGGCGTGGTGTTGACGTAGGGTTCGACCCGCCTTCACTCGTTCGGGTGAGGCTCTTTGGTCGGAATGGATCACTCGGCAGTGGGGTGAGTTGCAGTGGGCAGGTCGTCGTTGGCGCGAACCGCGCGAGGGCGCCACCGGCGTGGCGCCGCGTGGCGGTACACCGCACCGGTGCTCGGTTACACGACCGCGGCGGTGCTGGCCGTCATCGCCGCCACCTCCGCGCACTACTCGCAGACGCGCGCGGACGAAGTCGCGATGCCGGAACCGGCCGACGCCGCGCGGGCCCAGGCCTCCGCGCCGTCCCGGCAGTACCTGCCGCAGCTGACGCCGTCGACCTCCGCCGCTCCCCCGGTCGTGCCGATCGTGCCACCCGCGCCGACCACCCCGGCGCAGGCCGCCCCGAGGCCCGCGGCGAACACCTCCACCAGCGAGCCGACGCCCGAGACGACCACGACCCGCAGCGCGACTCCCTCGACGTCCTCGGAGGCGACGAGCACCCCGTCGACCAGCGTTGAGACGCCGACGAGCGAGCCGACGCAGACCTCCGCAGCCACGCAGACCTCGGAGCCCACCCAGACCTCCGAGCCGAGCCCGACCACGCAACCGACGCAGCCGAGCGAGCCCGGCGAGACGACCGAGCCGAGGCCGGGTCTGCTGCCGGTGGTCGGCGGCGTGGTGCAGGGCCTCACCGATCCGCTGCTGGGGCGCTGACGCCGCTCGCGGGGGCCGCGCACCGGTGGGATCGTTGATCCCGGGAGGTGCCGGCACATGGAAACGGTCGCGATCACCGGTGGCACCGGCCACCTGGGACGTCAGCTGGTTCGCCTGCTCAAACCGACGCACCAGGTGCGGGTGCTCACCCGCCACCCGGGCACGGACTCCGAAATCCAGTGGGTACCAGGCGATCTGGCCACCGGCTCGGGTGTGGAGGAGCTCGTGGCCGGGGCGAGCTGCGTGGTGCACGCGGCGACCTGGTCACCCGGGGCGCAACGCGGGTACCCACTTCCGGTGGACTTCTGGCGCAGCCCGCCGGACGTCGACGTCGACGGCACCTCGCGGCTGCTCGAGGCCTCCACGGCAGCCGGCATCGGCCACTTCATCTACGTCTCCATCGTCGGAGTCGACCGGCCCGCGCTCCCCTACCTGCGGCTCAAGCACACCGCGGAGGAGCTGGTGGGCGTCTCCGACGTGCCGTGGTCGATCGTGCGCGCGACCCAGTTCCACTGGTTGCTGGACCGGATGCTCGGCCGGGCGGCCCGGCTGCCCGCGGTCCCGCTCCCGGGCTCGCTGCCGACGCAGCCGGTCGACGAGCGCGATTTCGCCGACCACCTCGCGACCTGCGTGATCGAGGGGCCTGCCGGGCGACGCCCGGACTTCGGCGGACCCGAGGTGCTCACGCTGAACCAGGCAATGCGGACCTGGCGGGAGCTGCGCGGCGTCAAAGCCCGCACGTTCACCGTTCCGGCGCCGAAACGCCTGCGGCGCATCGCCTCCGACTGGACGTGCCCGAACGACCGGCACGGCAAGACCACCTGGGCGGAGTGGCTGCGCAACCACCCCGCCCAGTGAGGTGATCAGGCGATCTTGACCAGCATCTTGCCGGTGTTGTCGCCGCGCATCAGGCCCAGGAACGCGTCGGGGGCGTTGCGCAGGCCCTCCACGACGGTCTCCCGGTAGCTGATCTTGCCCTCGGCCAGCCAGCCGCCGACCTCGCTGAAGAACTGGTCCTTGAGGTGGGCGTGGTCGCCGACGATGAAGCCGCGCAGCTTCAACCGCTTCTGCACGATCATCATCATGTTGCGCGGACCGGGCTGCGGCGTCTCGTTGTTGTACTGCGAGATCATGCCGCACTCGGCTGCGCGGCCGAAGTCGTTGAACGCGAAGATCGCGGCTTCGAGGTGCTCGCCGCCGACGTTGTCGAAGTACACGTCGATGCCCTCAGGCGCGGCTTCGGCGAGCTGCTTGCGGACCGGGCCGTCGTGGTAGTCGAAGGCGGCGTCGAAACCGACCTCGTCGACCAGGTACTTGACCTTCTCCGGCGAGCCGGCGCTGCCGATGACCTTCTTGGCGCCGCGCAGCTTGGCGATCTGGCCGGCGAGCGAGCCGACCGCGCCCGCCGCACCGGAGACGAACACGACGTCGCCCTCCTTCTGCTCGGCGACCTCGACCAGGCCCGCGTAGGCGGTCATGCCGGGCATGCCCAGCACGTAGAGGTAGGCGTTCGGCGGGGCGATGGTGGCGTCGACCTTGGTGGCGTGCTTGGCCGGCACCACGGCGTAGTCGCGCCAGCCCAGCATGTGCAGCACGAGGTCGCCGGGCTCGTAGCCCTCGGCGTTGCTGCTCACGACCTCACCGACGGCGCCGCCTTCGAGGGCCTTGCCGACCTCGAAGGGCGGCACGTAGGACTTGCCCTCGTTCATCCGGCCGCGCATGTACGGGTCGACGCTCATGACCAGGTTGCGCACCAGCAGCTGGCCCTCGCCCGGCTGCGGAGCCTCCACCTCGGCGAAGTCGAAGTTGTCCATCGTCGGCAGCCCCTGCGGGCGGGAGGCGAGGCGGATCTCCAGGCCCTTGCTCATCAAACTGATCCTTTCATCGGAACACTTTCTTCCCCGGACTCTACGTCGACGTCTCCGACGCGGCCACGAGGCCTTGATCAGTGCCGGTCGCGGACCCGGCCGCGAGGGCGCAGCGCGGCGTTGGGCAACGCCGGAGCCGCCAGCGCCGGGGCGTCGTAGCCGCGCACGACGCCGAAACGGCCTTGCTCGTCGGAGCTTTCCCGACCCCGCTCCCACTCGGCCCGGACCTGGGCGACCTCGTCGTGGCTGCGGCCGACGAAGTTCCACCACATGACGATCTCCTCCTCGAACGGCGCCCCGCCGAGCAGCATCGCCCGCCCCGCACCCGCGGATCCGATCGTCACCTCGTCGCACCCCGTGCCCGCGTAGAGCATCTCGCCGGTGCTGACCTGCTGGCCGTTGACGGTGATGTCCGACAGCGCCAGCACCGCGTGCTCGAAGCCGGGCTCCACCGGGATCCGCATCGCGGCACCCGCGTTGATGCTCAGCTCGGCACCGACCAGCGGCGTGTAGGTCTTGGCCGAGGAGGTCGCGCCGAGCAGCGACCCCATCAGCACCGTCGCCGCACCCTCCGGCGTGGTGGCCACGGGCAGGGCGCCGTGGTGCTCGAAGTGCGGCGCGACGTCGCGCTGGCCGGCGGGCAGCGCGACCCACAGCTGCACGCCGTGCAGGATCGCGGAGTGATCGGCCGGGGACTCCTCGGAGTGCGAGATGCCGCGCCCGGCGGTCATCAGGTTCAGCTCACCCGGCTCGACGAGCTGGGTGTTGCCGAGGCTGTCGCGGTGCAGCACCTGCCCGTCGAGCAGCCAGCTCACGGTCTGCAGCCCGGTGTGCGGGTGCGGCGGGACCTGCATGCCGGCCTGACCGGTGATGTCGGCCGGACCGTAGAAGTCGGCGAAGCACCAGGCCCCGACCATGCGCCGGTCGCGGTTGGGCAGCGTGCGGCCCACCAGCATCGCCCGGGGCCCGCCCAGCGGAACTTCGCGTGGTCGCAGCAGTTCGGGTTCCGGTGCCGCGGTGGCCACGCCCCCGCAGTGCAGTTCGTCCGGATCGTTCTCGATGTTGCTCACGTGTTCAGCCTCCTGCATCAGCCACGCGCGTGCACAATGTTGGTTGAAACGTCATCCATCGACGGGAGTCGCTCCATGACCATCGAGCCCGAGGTGAAGGACAACTCGGACGCGAACCGGTTCGAGATCCGGGTGGACGGCCGGCTCGCCGGTTTCGCGGAGTACCGGCTCAAGCCCGGTCAGATCTCGTTCACCCACACCGAGATCGACGACGACTTCGGCGGCCAGGGCCTGGCGGGCAAGCTGGCGCGCGCCGCGCTGGACCAGGCGCGGGAGCGCGGGCTGGGGGTGCTGCCGTTCTGCCCGTTCATCCGCGGCTGGATCGCCAAGCACCCCGACTACGTGGACCTGGTGCCTGTCGAGCGCCGCGCCGGCTTCGAGCTCTGAGCCCGCGTCCCGAATGGTGAGCTCTGCTAACTACCGGGACTAGGCTGGTCACCACCAACACCAACGCGATCAGGAGTCGATTTCGTGTCTGCCACTCCCCCACGCCGCAGGCTCGGCCGCAACGGCCCCGAGGTCAGCGCCATCGGTTACGGCGCGATGGGCTTGTCCGGCGTCTACGGGGCCGCCGACGACGCCGAATCCGCGCGACTGCTGGACGAGCTGCTCGATCTCGGGGTGAGCTTCCTCGACACCGCCGACGTCTACGGCGACGGGCACAACGAGCAGCTCATCAGCGGGCTGCTGGCCAAGCGGCGCGATGAGGTCGTGCTGGCCACCAAGTTCGGTGCGAACAAGGAGACCGGTGGCGGCAGGCCCGAGTACGTCCGGCAGGCCGTGGACGCGAGCCTGTCGCGGCTGGGCACCGACCACATCGACCTCTACTACCTGCACCGGCTCGACCGCACCACGCCGATCGAGGACCCCGTGGGGGCGATGGCCGAGCTGGTCGCCGAGGGCAAGATCGGCCACATCGGGCTCTCGGAGATCAGCGCCGCGACGCTGCGCCGCGCTCACCAGGTGCACCCGATCACCGCGGTGCAGCAGGAGTACTCGCTGTTCACCCGCGACCCCGAAGCCGAGCTGCTGCCGGCGACCCGCGAACTGGGCGTGAGCCTGGTGGCCTACTCGCCGCTGGGGCGCGGCGTGCTCACCGGCGCGTTCTCCAGCGTCTCCGACGTGGAGAACCTGGAGGTCCGCAAGCAGCGCTACCCCCGCTTCGAGGAGGAGAGCCTGCGGCGCAACATCGAGCTGACCCGGCCGTTGCGCGAGCACGCCGAGAAGCTCGACATCACCCCGGCGCAGCTGGCGCTGGCGTGGCTGCTGGCCCAGGGCGAGGACGTCCTGCCGATCCCGGGCAGCCGCCGCATCGAACGCGTCCAGGCCAACATCCAGGCAGCCGGCGTGACCCTCACCCCCGAGCTGGTGGCGGAGCTGTCCGAGCAGTTCCCGCCCGGCACCGCCGCAGGCGAGCGCTACCACCCGGACGGAATGTCCAGGCTGGACCGCTGACCTACCCGGTCGTGGTCAACGGGCCCACCCCGTCGACCACGACCGCGGCCTGGTCAACCGACGGTGGCGCCGAAGAGGACTCCGAGCAGGTAGGTGACCGCTGCTGCTCCCAAGCCGATGGCGAGCTGGCGCAGAGCGCGGGGCAGCGGCGAAGCGCCGGAGAGGACGCCGACCGTGGCACCGGTGAGCATCAGGGCCAAACCGACCAGGACGACGGCCAGCACGACCGCCATGAGACCGGTGAAACCGACCGCGAAGGGCAGCACCGGGACCAGGGCTCCTGAAGCGAAGAACACGAAGCTCGACACCGCAGCCTTCATGGCCGTGCCCACCACGTCGTGGCCGTCGGCGGACTCGGCTGGTGCCTCGGCGCTCCCCTCCTGCGGTTCGGCTTCGGCGGGCAGCTTGAGCTGGAACTCCCGCAGCAGGGCGTCGGCGCGGCGCTGGGCCTCGTCCTCGTCCATGCCCCTGGCCCGGTAGACCAGGGCGAGCTCGTTGGCGTCCACGTCGAGGTAGGGCACGACGGCGCGCGCCTGCGGGTCCGGGGTCGCCGCGGCGAGCAGTTCGCGCTGCGAGCGGACCGAGATGTACTCGCCCGCCCCCATCGACAGCGCACCGGCCAGCAGCCCCGCCAGGCCGGTCAGCAGCACCACGTCGGCGGGCAGGTTGCCGCCGATCACGCCCAGCACCAGCGCCAGGTTGCTGACCAGGCCGTCGTTGGCGCCGAAGACCGCCGCGCGGAACGAACCCGACACGCGGGCGCGGCCGCGGGCCGCCAGCGCGCGCACGACCTCCTCGTGGATGCGTTCGTCGGCGGCCATCGAGGCCGGGACGTCCTGGTCGTAGCGGTAGGGCGAGCGGCTCTCAGCGCGCTGGGCCAACGCCAGCACGAACACCGAGCCGAAGCGGCGGGCCAGCGCCACCAGGATGCGCATCCGGAACTGGCCGCGCCGGTGCGGGCCGATCTCGTCGCCGAGCAGGTCCTCCCAGTAGCGGGCGTGACGTTCCTCGGCTTCGGCAAGGCCCAGGAGGATCTCGCGTTCCTCGCCGGTGCGGCGCGCGGCCAGGCTCCGGTAGACGCGGGCTTCCTCGCGCTCGTCGGCGAGCCGGCGCCGCCAGCGGCGGACCGAACGACCATCGGTGATCTTGTCCTGCACGCGTGCAGCCTCCCAGCGCCGACACGCCGTCACCACTCGACCCACCGCAGGGCATCCCGGTTCCCCGGCACCGCCGTTGGCACGCACGTCCCAGTCGTGACACGCGTGACCCCGACGCGTGACGGTTGGGGCGGGTGTGGGAGGTAGGGTTCCTGCGGCGCGCCGGGCGGACCGACGGAGGCTGATCGCATGAACCCCAAAGCCGTGACCGTGATCGTGATTCTGGTGGTGCTGGTCTGCGGCTCACTGCTGGTGCGCGACCCCGTCTCGGCCGCCGAGGCGGTGCGCAACGCCTTCACCACGATCGTGGCCGCGCTGACCACGGTGGTGAGCTCGCTGACGACCTTCTTCCAGACCCTGTTCCAGGGCAACTAGCACGAATTTCGGCTGCTCGGCAGCGCGGAACGCAGTAATCTGGGTCGGCAATGTCGTGAATTCCGGCGATGCCTGGAGTCGACATGAGCAAGCTGACGCAGCCGACGAAGCCAGAGAGCAAGCTGTCCCGGTCAGCGGCCGAAGGCGCCGACGAGCTGGACAAGCGCTTCCGCGCGGCACCGGGCATCAGGCGGCAGCTGAACAAGGTCTTCCCCACCAACTGGGGTTTCCTGCTCGGCGAGATCGCCCTGTACAGCTTCATCGTGCTGCTGCTGACCGGCACCTACCTGGCCTACTTCTTCGACCCGTCGATGGCCGAGGTGACCTACGACGGGAAGTTCACCAACCTGCGCGGCGTGGAGATGTCGCGGGCGTTCGAAAGCACGCTCGACATCTCCTTCGAGGTCCGGGGCGGGTTGTTCGCCCGCCAGCTGCACCACTGGGCCGCGTTGATCTTCATGGCCGGGATCGTGGCGCACATGTTCCGGATCTTCTTCACCGGTGCGTTCCGGCGCCCGAGGGAGACGAACTGGCTCATCGGCGTCAGCCTGTTCGTGCTGGGCATGTTCGAGGGCTTCATCGGCTACTCGCTGCCCGACGACCTGCTCTCCGGCACCGGCCTCCGCATCGCCTCCGGCATCCTGCTGTCGATCCCGGTCATCGGCACCTGGCTGCACTGGCTGCTGTTCGGCTCGGAGTTCCCGGGCACCGAGATCATCCCGCGCTTCTACCTGTTCCACGTGTTCCTGCTGCCCGGCATCATCCTGGCGCTGGTGGCCGCTCACCTGGCGATCGTGTGGTACCAGAAGCACACCCAGTACCCGGGTCCCAAGCGCACCGAGTCCAACGTGGTGGGCGTGCGGATCATGCCGGTGTTCGCGGTGAAGTCCAGCGGGTTCTTCCTGGTCGTCACCGGCGTGCTGGCGATCATGAGCGGCATCTTCCAGATCAACTCGATCTGGAACTTCGGTCCCTACGTGGCCTCGCAGGTCTCGTCCGCCTCCCAGCCCGACTGGTACATGATGTGGACCGACGGGATGGGCCGGTTGTGGCCGCCGTGGGAGCTCTACCTCGGGCCGTTCACCATCGGCGCCCCGTTCTTCCCGCTGATCCTGGGCATGGGCCTGGTGTTCACCATCGCCGCGATGTACCCGATGCTGGAGCGCAAGCTCAGCGGCGACGACGCCCACCACAACCTGCTGCAGCGCCCGCGCGACAACCCGGTGCGGACCTCGCTGGGTGCGATGGCGATCGCGTTCTTCGTCGTGGTGCTGATCTCCGGGATGAACGACATCGTCGCCTTCGTGTTCGGGCTGTCGCTGAACATGATGACCTGGGCCGGTCGCATCGGCGTGCTGCTGCTGCCACCGCTGGCCTACTACCTCACCTACCGGATCTGCCTCGGTCTGCAGCGAGGCGACCGCGAAGTCCTCGAGCACGGCGTGGAGACCGGCATCGTCAAGCGGCTGCCGCACGGCGAGTTCATCGAGGTGCACCAGCCGCTGGGTCCGGTCGACGAGCACGGGCACCCGGTGCCACTGGCCTACCAGGGCGCTCCGGTGCCGAAGAAGATGAACAAGCTCGGTGCCGCGGGACGTTCGGTGCCCGGCAGCCTGCTGCGCCCCGATCCGCCGGAGGAGACTTCCGCGCTGGAGGCCGCGCAGGAACACGAGGAGGAATCCGAGGTGAAATCCGGTCGACCAGGCCCACCCGAGTCGTGAGGTCCGCTCCGCGCCGGCGGGCCGGGCGCATAGGGTTGCCGGCGTGTCCAACCGGGAACTCGTCGTGCTCGGCACGGCCAGCCAGGCGCCGACCCGCACCCGCAACCACAACGGCTACCTGCTGCGCTGGGACGGGATGGGGTTGCTGTTCGACCCGGGTGAGGGCACGCAGCGGCAGATGACCTTCGCCGGGGTCAGCGCCAACGACGTCGACCACCTGTGCATCACGCACTTCCACGGCGACCACTGCCTGGGCGTGCCCGGGGTGATCCACCGGATGTCGACCGACCGGGTGCGCGCTGCGGTGCACGCGCACTACCCGGCCTCGGGCGCGAAGTTCTTCCAGCACCTGCGCTACGCGTCGGCCTACGACGATTCGGTGCAGCTGGACGAGCACCCGATCACCCGCGACGGCACGATCGCGCGGGGCCGGTTCGGGACGGTGCGGGCGGTGCGCCTGGAGCACCGGATCGAGGCCTTCGGCTACCGGCTCGAGGAGCCCGACGGGCGCCGCATGCTGCCCGAGGAGCTGTCGCGGCTGGGCGTCCGCGGACCCGACATCGGGCGGTTGCAGCGCGAGGGTTCGGTGCCGGTCGGCGATCGGCGGGTGGAGCTGTCGGAGGTCAGCGAGGTGCGGGCCGGTCAGCGGTTCGCGTTCGTGATGGACACCCGGCTCTGCGACGGGGTGTTCGAGCTGGCCGCGGGCGCGGACATGCTGGTCATCGAGTCGACGTTCCTGCAGCAGGACGCCGATCTCGCCGAGCGCTACCGGCACCTGACCGCCGCCCAGGCCGGGCGGGTGGCCGCCGACTGCGGGGTGCGGTGCCTGGTGCTGACGCACTTCTCGCAGCGCTACCCCGATCCGCGCCGCTTCCGCGAGGAGGCGGCGGAGGTGTTCGGCGGGCAGGTCGTGGTGGCCGCCGACCTCGACCGCATCCCGGTGCCGCCGCGCCGCTGAAACCCGAACACGCCGTGGCGGGTCCGATGCCGCGGCCGGTGGTGCGCCGTACCGTGTGCGCGCAAGCGGTTGCCACCGGATGTGAGGAGCAGGGCCGGATGACCAGCGCCGATGTGCTTGTCGATGCGTTCAGCCGGGTTCAGGAAGCGGTGCACGAGGCGGTCTCCGGCCTCGACGAGGAGCAGCTGGCGCACCAAATCGACCCCGAGGCCAACTCGATCGCGTGGTTGGTGTGGCACCTCGCGCGGGTGCAGGACGACCACATCTCCGACGTCGCCGAGACCGAGCAGGTGTGGCTGGTGCAGAACTGGGCGGCGCGCTTCGAGCTGCCGCTGGACGAGGAGGACACCGGCTACGGGCACGACGCCGAGCAGGTCGAGTCGGTGCGCGCCTCCGGCGAGCTGCTGACCGGCTACTACAACGCCGTGCACGAGCAGACGCTGCGGTTCATCACCGGCCTCAGCGACGCCGATCTGGACGAGGTCATCGACGCCACCTGGTCGCCGCCGGTCACCCTGGGGGTGCGGCTGGTGAGCGTGATCGCCGACGACCTGCAGCACGCCGGGCAGGCGGCGCTGCTCAACGGTTTCCTGCGCCGCAGCGCGTGATGGTGGCGGTCCGCGCCGGTGATGCAGGACAATCGCGGCATGGGCGAACGCAAGCCTCCTGGGGTCACGTTCGAGTCGTGGGTGGAGCGGCAGATCCGAACCGCGCAGGAACGCGGTGATTTCGACGACCTGCCCGGCGCGGGCAAGCCGCTGCCGGGCGCCGGTGCACCGCTGGACGAGCAGTGGTGGATCAAGCAGCAGATCCAGCGCGAAGGCATTTCCGGCGATGCGCTGCTGCCCACTCCCCTGCGGCTGCGCCGCGAGATCGAGCGGCTGCCGGAGACCGTGGCGGAGCTGACCACCGAGCAGGCGGTGCGCGAGGTCGCCGGGGAGCTCAACCGGCGCATCGTGGACCACCTGCGGTTCCCGGAGGGCCCGCGCGTGGCGGTGGCACCGGTCGAGGTCGACGCGCTGGTCGAGCAGTGGCGTTCCCAGCGTTCCCAGCGGTCAGATTCATCCGAGCCGGATTTTACGACCGCTCCGCAGCCCGACAAGCCCCGCAGACGCCGCTGGTTCCGCCGCTGAGCTGTGCGTTCCCACCGTGCGGGAGCGCTTTGACCAGATCAGTGGGAGCTGCTTCCATCTTGTGGCATGGCCTCGGGACCGCTGCTGGTGCAGCGTGCGCACATCGACCTGCTGTGGGTCGCCTCCGCTGCGTGTCCGCGCGGATGAGCTCTGCCGCTCCCGCCCGTTCACACCCCGCAGCGATGGAGAAACCTGCCATGACGCTGGAACCGACAGCAGCGGACTTCGCGCCGGAAGACGCCGGCCTGGTCGAGGTCACCGCCCGATTCGTGGTCACCCGCGAGGACCTGGGCCTGCTGGAACGAATCCTGACCCGCAACGCCCAACTGCGCGAGACGATCCCAGCGCAGTCCACGGTGGACGCCGCCCCGGTGCCCTCGCCGAAGCTGCGAATCCTGGTGGCGGCCAGGCAGATCATCCGCCCGGACGGCACGCACGTCCGCTTCACCCGCCTCGAGTTCGACCTGCTGCTGTTCCTCGCCCGCAACCCCGGCCGCGTGCACCACCGCAACACGCTGCTGGCCGCGGTCTGGGACTTCGCCAGCGAACCGCGCACCCGAACGGTGGATGTCCACGTCCGGCGGATCCGCACCAAGCTCGGCCCCGAGCTGGACCTGATCACCACCGTCAGGGGCGTGGGATATCGTCTCGATCACGCCGACCGCATCCGAATAGTCACCGACTAGCTCGATCGCGTTGACCGCGTGCACCGATCGCGCAATCCTGGTGAAGTTTCGTCGGCGAACCGAATCCGGGTGGCGACATGAGCGTGGTGATCGGCGTGCTGGTGCACGCGCGTCGCCAAGAGGTCTTCCGCCAGGCCGCGAGCACCATCACCGGCGCCACCCTGCGCTGGGCCGTCTACGACGACGCCGAGCAGGCGGGTGATCGGCTGCTGGAGCTGCTCGCCTCGCCCGGCGTGGACGGGATGCTCGTGGGTCCGCGCGCCCACGAGGCCGTGCGCGGGCAGTTGCCGGAGGAGCTCCCGGTGGCCGTAGCGCGGCCGGGCGCGCTGGAGCTGGCGCTGGCGGTGGCGCGGATGCGCGCCGACTTCCCCGAGCACCGCCGGGCCAGCGTCGACACCTTCGACCACCACGTGATCCAGGAGCTCGCCACCACTCTCGGGGTGCGGCACTCCGCGCTGCCCTACGCGCCCGGACAGCCCCTCGAGGAAGTCGTGGCCCACCACCGGGAGGCGTTGCGCAACGGTGGCGTGGTGATCACCCCGCGCCGGGAGGTCGCCGAGGCGCTGCGCGCGGAGGCCCCGGTGGTCGACTCCGAGCTGCTGGCGGCCTCGGTGCGCGAGCAGCTGCAGGACCTCCTGCTGCGGCTGCGGGCCGCCCGAGCCGAGGATCGCCGTTTCGCCGCAGGTGTTTTCCAGATCTGCGATGGTTCCGACGTGGAGGGTGCGCGGGCGCAGTTGCGCGAACTGCTGCTGCAGGACCCGAACCTGGCCGGGTCCTGGGTGGAGAACCGGGGCAAGCGCGGGCTGCTGCTGTTCGCGCACAAGGCGCTGCTGGAGCGCGCCACCTCCGACTGGCAGGTGGTTCCGGCGCTGCAGCAGGCCGAACACCGCATGGACGTGCGCATCGCCGCCGGGTTCGGGCTGGGTTCCTCGGTGCGGGCGGGGATTTCACTGGCCGATCGAGCCGCGGTGCGGGCCGAGGCCGAACCGCACTCGTGCGGGTTCGTGATCCAGGACAGCGGCGTGATCATCGGCCCGATCGGCGGCTCGGGGCGGCGCGCGGAGTTCGCCTACCGCGACCACAGCGCCGAGCTGGAGCGGATGGCCCGCGACGTGGGCCTGAGCCCGGCGACGCTGTCCCGGCTGGTGTCGCTGGAGCGCGAGTTGCACGGCCGGGCCGTCTCGCCCAGCGAACTGGCGACGCTGCTGGGCATCACCGATCCCAGCGGCAGGCGGCTGATCCGCAAGCTGGGCACCGCCGAGCTGGTCACCGCCGAGGGCAGCGCCCAGCCCACCCGGCGCGGCCGCCCCACGCGGTTGTACCGGCTCCGGCTCGGTGACGCCCTGGGCCGGTCGCAGTCCGCTCTCGACTAGCCGCCACGCGGCCAGGACGAGGGTGGCGCGAACGAGTCCGGCCTGCGGGCGACGCCGCTGTGGTGCAGTGGAGCAGTTCGGCGGCACGGCGCCGCGACCTAGGCCCCGAGGGTGGCCATGTCCTCGGGGATCGCTGGCCAGGCGGGTGATCGCACGTCCGGCGACAACCGATCCGGGTCCACTGTGGTCGCCACGATGACGCCGAGATCGGTCAGGCGTTGCGCCGCGCGCTGGAGGGTGGCTCGGCAAGAGAGTTGACAAGTTTGCGCAAGGTTGGTCAATATCTGCTCTGCCCGGTGCACGACCGGGGTGCACGAGAGCGGAGGGGCGATGGCGCCGACCTTGACCGACGTGGCCAAACGAGCCGACGTCGCGCTGTCCACCGCGTCGCGCGCGTTCAGCGACCCGCAGCGACTCGGCCCGGACACCTTGCGCAAGGTCCTCTCCGCCGCGCAGGAACTCGGCTACCAGGCCGCCGCCAAGGCCGGTGAGGCGCAGGTCGCCGGTTCCACCGTCGCGATGGTCGTGCCCGACATCGCCAACCCCGTCTACGGCACGCTGGTCAAGGCCGCCCAGGGCGAGGGACGGCGGCGCAGGCAGACCCTCGTGCTGCACGACACCGACCGCGACCCCGAGCGGGAGCGCGAGGCCATCGCCCACCTGCGCAGCCAGGTCGCGGCCATCGTGCTGTGCTCGTCGCGGCTGCCCGCCGACGAGCTCGTCGAGCTGTGCGGATCGACGCCGTCCGTGCTGATCAACCAGGAGCACGACGGCGTCGACTGCGTGCTCGCCGACGCCGCCGAGGGACTGCGCCAGGCCGTCGAGTACCTCGCCGCACTCGGCCACAAGCGCCTCGCGTTCGTCTCCGGATCCACCCACTCCTGGTCCAGCCCCCGCCGCGTGCAGCTCGTGCAGCAGCTCTCCGCCGAGGCGGGGATCGAGCTGAACGTGCTGGACTGGCAGGCCGAAACGGTCGCCGCCGGAACCGCGGTCGCCGCCAGCGTGCTGGCCACCGGCGCCTCCGCGGTGATCACCCACAACGACCTGGTGGCCTTCGGGGTCATCAAGGGCGCCCGCGCGCTCGGCGTCGAGGTGCCCGACGGGCTCAGCGTCATCGGCATCGACGACGTGGCGCTCACCGAGGTCTCCCGCCCGTCGCTGACCAGCATCTCCATCCCGTGGTCGAAGGCCGGCTCGCTCAGCGTGGAACTGCTCGGCCCCATCCTGGGCGGCCACCGCCCGCCGCCGCGCAAGCACCTGCTCCCCGCGCAGCTCGTGGTGCGCGACTCCACCGCTCCCGCTTCCCGCTGACCCCTGCCCACCGATTGGTTCGCCATGCAACGACTCAACGCCTCCACCACGCCGGTACCAGCCCTGCAGCACCACCGGTCGCTGGGCGCGCCCGGCATCGTCCACCTCGGACTCGGCAACTTCCACCGCGCCCACCAGGCCGTGCACACCGCCCGCGCGCTGGAGCACACCGAGGGGCCGTGGGCGATCGTCGGCGTGGCCAACTCCTCGGCCACCGTCGCCGAGGCGATGCGCGCCCAGGACATGCGCTACGGGGTCGTGGAGATCTCCCCGGAGCGCACCGAGGTCGGCGTGCCGGCCGTGCACAGCGACGTGCTGGTGGCCGCGCAGCAACCCGACGCGGTGCTGGCCGCGCTGGCGGCGCAGGAGACGCGCATCGTCACGCTCACGATCACGGAGAAGGGGTACAGCTACTCGCCGCGCACCCTGAGCCTCGACCTCGACAACGCCGACGTGCGCGCCGACCTGGCCGGAGGAGCGCCGCGCACCACGATCGGCCGGCTGGCCCGGGCGCTGCAGCGCCGCGCCGCCACCCACGCCTCCCCGGTGGCGATCCTCAGCTGCGACAACCTCACCGGCAACGGCGAGCTCACCGGCCGCCTGGTGCGCGAGTTCGCCGAGGCGCTGCCCGCCCCCGAGCGCGAGGACCTGCTGGCCTACCTGCGCTCCTCGGTGAGCTTCCCGAACGGCATGGTGGACCGGATCGTGCCCGCGACCACCGACGCCTACCGCGAGGCCGTGGCCGAGCGGCTCGGCCTGCGCGACGAGGTCCCGGTCCCGGCCGAGCCGTTCAGCATGTGGGTGCTGGAGGACCGCTTCACGGCAGGGCGGCCCGCGTGGGAGCACGGCGGGGTCACCTTCACCGACGACGTCGAGCCCTACGAGCTGATGAAGCTGCGGCTGCTCAACGGCACCCACTCGCTGATCGCCTACCTGGGCGCGCTGGACGGCTGCGACCTCATCGCCGAGGCCACCGCCCGCCCGCACATCGCCGAGGCCGCGCGTGAGCTGATGCGCGCCGATTACCTGCCGACCCTGACGATGCCCGCAGGCATCGACTTCGAGGACTACTCCGCGCAGCTGTTCACGCGCTGGAGCAACACCGCGCTGGGCCACCGCACCCGGCAGGTCGGTTCGGACGGGTCGACCAAGCTCGCCCAGCGCGTCCCGGAACCGGCGGCGCTGCACCTCAAGGCCGGCCGGGTGCCGCAGCACCTCGCGCTGTGCGTGGCCGCCTACCTGCGCGCCACCACCGCCCCGGAGACCAGCGCGCACACCGCGGCGATGGTCGACCCGGCCGCCGAGCGGCTGCGCGCCGCGCACGCCGAGGCCGCGGGCACGCGCGAGTTCGTCGCCGCCGCGCTGCGCGGCGAACTGCTCGGCGACGAACTCGCCGCGCACCAGGAGTTCCAGACGCGGGTGGCCGAGCTCGTCGACGTGCTCGCCGCCCACGGGGTCGCCGCGGCGACCCGAGAAGCCCTGCAAGCCCAGAGATAACCGCAGCACGACCAGATTGCGTGGACCCGATGAGCGAACATAGAAGTTCCACTGTGGACACCACTGAGGCCCCGTCGGACCGCAAGGCCGTGCGGAGGGCGGCGTGGGCCGGACTGATCGGCACGACGCTGGAGCAGTACGACTTCGTCATCTACGGCACCGCTTCGGCTCTGATCTTCAGCAAGCTGTTCTTCCCGAACATCTCGCCGGTCGCCGGCATACTGGCGTCGTTCAGCGCCTACGCGGTGGGGTTCGCCGCGCGGCCCCTGGGCGGGCTGATCTTCTCCCGCTTCGGCGACAGGTTGGGCCGCAAGTGGGTGCTGGTGGCCACGCTGCTGCTGATGGGCGGATCCACCCTGGCCATCGGCCTGCTGCCGACCTATTCGCAGGTCGGGCTGCTGGCGCCGGTGCTGCTGGTGGCGTGCCGGTTCTTCCAGGGCATGGGTGCCGGTGCCGAGCAGGCCGGTGGCGCGACGCTGCTGACCGAGACCGCGGGCAGGGGCAAGCGGGGCTCGCTGGCCTCGCTGGTGATGACCGGTGCCGCGCTGGGCACCGCGCTCGGTGCGGTGGCCTGGATCCTCGCGCAGTCGCTGCCCGAGGAAGCGCTGATGAGCTGGGGCTGGCGGCTGGTGTTCGGCAGCAGCCTGCTCGTGACGATCGCGGCTCTGGTCATCCGGCGCAAGCTCCACGAGAGCCCGGTGTTCCAGGAGCTCAAGGAGCAGGTCGGCGAGACCAAGGCGCCGGTCGCCGAGACCTTCCGCAAGGGCCGCAAGCCGCTGCTGCTGGCGTTCTTCCTCAACGTCGGTTCCAACGCCCAGTCCTACACCTACCAGGTGTTCATGGCGTCCTACCTGGTCTCCTCGGTGGGCGTGGACAAGGCGTTCGTGCCGAAGGTGCTGCTGCTGGGCGCGATCTGCGGTGGCATCGCGGCGTTCGGGTTCGGCTCGCTGTCGGACGTGGTCGGCCGCAAGAGCGTCTACTCCACGATCATGGGTGCCCTGGTGCTGCTGCCGGTGCCGACGTTCATCGCGCTCAACACCGGTTCGCCGGTGGCGATCACGGTGGCGATCGTGCTCGGCTTCATCCTGGCCTGCCACGGCTCGGTGGGCGTGCAGATGAGCTACTTCCCGGAGCTGTTCGGCAACCGCTACCGCTACGCCGGCGTGGCGCTGAGCCGCGAGTTCTCCTCGGTGGTGGGCGGCGGTGTCGCGCCGCTGATCTGCGCCGGCTTGATGGCCGCCTTCGGCGGTTCGTGGATCCCGGTGGCGATCTACATGATGGTGATCATGGCGATCAGCTTCGCCGCTTCGCTGGTCGCCCCGGAGACCAAGGACCGCGACCTCAACATCGCCCAGGACGCGGCCTGATCCGACACCCACAGCGCGAAGCGGGCATCGGCCACCAGGCCGGTGCCCGTTTCGCGCACCTCGGGCCGTCCGGCCGAGGTGGCCTCGAGTTCGCATGTCATAGCCTCGCCGCGTGCGAACCGAGGTGCCCGCCGAGACCAACCCGCTCCCCCGCCCCGCCCGGCACGTGCTCACCGCGTGCGGCGTGCTCCTCCTGCTGTGGTTGTAGATCAGCTGCACCTCGCCGATGAGCTCACCGACGCGGTCGCCGACCATGTGCAGGCCGACGACGGGGCCGTCGGTCGCGCGGATGAGCTTGACCGTCGGGGCTCCGCAGGAACCGACAAGCACGCGGCGTCCTCGGGCACTGCGCAGCGGCGTTCTGAACGTGCTGATCTGCGACACCTTCCTCGCGCCCCATCCTGCACCGCACCACGAATGCGTAGGGACGCACCGTCATCCAGTCTGCGTCAACAGTGCCGGAGTCGATGACGTTGACTCGTAGGTTGCGGCCACCGAGCGAATCCCGTGATCAGCGCAGTTCGGCAACTGGCTGAACCTGTCTTGAGCTACCGAAGCTCGTCATTGTCGAGCGTGGCGTGGATGGCGAGCTCGGCATCGATGAAGGCTTTGATCATGGCGCGAAAGGTTGCTTCCACGACGTCAGGGTTGGCACCAGTCTCGACTGCGGCCGCACGTGCGCGCGTGATGATGTGGTCGATGCGTGGCTGCGGTCCTCGGACTTCAGCTTCATTCCGCTTGAACGTGGCGGCGCGCTGGACACACCTACCTCGGGCTGCGAGCAGGTCGACGAGTTTGCGGTCGACTTCGTCGATGTCAGCCCTGACCTGCTCGAGACTGTCGGATGCGTGGTCATTGGTGCCGGTCATGATCTCCTCCGTCGGGCATCCCATTCGGGCCGGCCGCACAGGAACGACCTCGTCGACCTGACCCGGTTCGCATGCTCGCACCGAGTTGATCTCTGATGAGACCTATTTTTGCCTTGCGCAACCCAGTGAAACGCACAGGTCTCAACTAGCCTGCCAAAGGCCCGGGCGTCAGCGATGTCCATGCGGTAGAGGCGCTCATGCCTAGACGATCGAGCGCCTCCCGCACCTTCTGCGGCGGGCCTCGATCAGGTTCCCGGTACCGAGGTGTCACGATCACCGGTTGCGCTGGCGAGGTTGTGCACCGGAGCGCTGACCGGTTGACCCCTGTCCGTGATCGGTGGGGTGTCGGCGTCTCTCGTTCGAGTCCAGCGCGGTCCTCGCGGGCCGAAGACGGCGCGCGGTTCGGGGTGCAGCCACAGCAGCGCGAGGTAGCTGGTGCCGGCCAGTGCCATCGACAGCGGAAGGCTGATGTCCACGCCGCCCGCGAGGTCGCCGAGCGGGCCGACGAACTGGTCGGGCACGTTGACGAAGGCCAGTCCGGCCGCCGCTGACAGCAGCCAGGCGGTCATGCCGCGCCAGTTCCAGCCGTGGTGGAACCAGTACCGGCCGCCGCGCTGGCGCCGGTTGAAGACCTGCAGGGCCTCCGGGTCGTACCAGCCGCGTCGGGTGAGGAACCCGAGGATCATCACCACCATCCACGGCGCCCCGCAGGTCACGATGAGCACCGCGAAGGTGGAGATGCTCTGCACTAGGTCGAAGCCGAACCGGCCGATGAAGATCAGCGCGATGGACACGACGCCGATCAGCACCGTGGCCTGCACCCGCGTGAACCGCGGGAACACGCTGGAGAAGTCCAGGCCGGTCCCGTAAAGCGCGGTCGTGCCGGTCGACATGCCCCCGATCAGAGCGATCAGGCACAGCGGCGCGAAGTACCAGGTCGGCGAGATGGCGAGCAGCCCACCGACGTAGTTAGGGGCCGCGGCCTCGAGGTACTCGGGCGCCTGCTGCGCGATCACCGTGGCGGTGCCCAGACCGAAGACGAACGGCACGACCGTGGCGACCTGGGCCAGGAAAGCGGCGGCGATGACCTGGCGTCCGGGTGTGCGCGCGGGGATGTAGCGCGACCAGTCCCCGAGGAACGCCCCGAACGACATCGGGTTGGCCATCACGATCAGAGCGGCACCGAGGAACGACGGCCAGAACACCGAAGGTGCCGCATCCGTCAGCGTTCCCGCGTACGACGGGTCGAAATCACCGCCGAAGGCGAACGCGCCGACCACGAACAGAGCTGTCGTCGCCACGACCGCGATCTTGTTGACCAGCAGCATCAACCGGAACCCGAACACGCACACTACCAGCACGAGCACCGCGAACAACCCGTAGGCGATCACCAAGCCGGAGGTGGACTGCGCCACGCCGAACAGCCGGGACGCAGCACCGACGAGAGCATCGCCGGAGCTCCAGACCGAGATCGAGAAGAACGTGATGGCCGTCAGCAGAGCCAAGAACGAGCCGACGATCCGGCCATGCACTCCGAGATGCGCAGAGGACGAAACAGCGTTGTTGGTCCCGTTCACCGGCCCGAACACCGCCATCGGGCACAGCACCAGCGCTCCGACCACGAGCCCGAGCAGGGTGGCGGCCAGACCGTGCCAGAACGACAACCCGAACAGGATCGGAAAAGCACCCAGCACAGCCGTGGCGAACGTGTTCGCGCCACCGAAGCTCAGCCGGAACAGATCCAGCGGCCGCGCCGTTCGCTCGGCGTCGGGAATGCGCTCGACCCCGTGCTGCTCGACTTCCATGACGGAAGGCGGCGGCACGGGCGATTTCGGCTGTTCCGTCATGTCGACATGATGAGGTACGCAACACAGACGCCGGCATTGGCAGAACCTCCAACAACACCCGCCACCATCAGCGAAAACCACAACCCCGCAGCGCACGTGTTGCCCAGGCAGTTCGCCTCTGTTGACGGCGGTGCGTTCAGGCCGCACGAGCCGCCCAAGGCGAGCCCGACCTGCCATCCATGCCCGCGTGATCACGACGCCGTTGACCTCGACGCGGCCGAGGTCAACGGCTCCGTCCGCGGTTACCGCTGCTACGGGCGCGCCACAAGGCTGTGCTCGTCGGCGCGGTGACGTCGATCGGTCCGGGGAACCTCATCGGAACGCCGCTGTGCCCGGGTGGACAGTGGAACACTGTCCTGGTGCACCCCGTTCCACCTCCTGCCGCGACCACCTTCGTCATCACCCGCACTCCGCACGCGTACCAGCGCGAACTCCGGCGCATGCGGCTCCCGATCATCGCCCAGGCCGTGGTGGTCGTCATCGAGTTGGCGGCAGGGGCCGCCCTCACCGCACTGGGAAGCATCGCTGGGTTCGTGTACTTCCCCCTCGCTCTGCTCTTTGCTCTTCTTCTCGGCCACCACCTGCGCGTGTACCGGGTGCACGCCGCGATGCGTGGTCTCCAGCTGGTCTTCGCCCCCGGCGGGGTGACCTACATTTCGGATGCGGGTACGTTCACAGCCCCCTGGTCTGCGGTCAAGCGAGTTCGCCTGCGGCGGGGCCGATGGCTCTCGGTGCGGGTGCCGCACTGGGGCGGCCCGATCGGTGGCTCCGGCCTGGCCGGTGACCTGATCATTCCGCTCGCAGACACCGGACTGAGCTGGCACGACATCCGTGGCGCGGTCACCCACATCAGCAATGGCACGGTGACACCGCACTGACGCTTGGACCAGTCGTTCCAAGCCGGGTGTGGGCGAACAGCCCGGTGATCAGCTCAGCGCGCAGGTCGCACGGTGAACGGCGACGAGATCGAGTCGCATCGCTCGTGCCACGTTCCTACCATCGTCCCGATCGCATTCGCGCCCCGATTCGAGATGAGCCGGGCTCAGGTTCCGGAGACGCCTGGCCGCGGACCGCGTTGCAGGAGTGGGACTGCCGCGCTCGTCGAGCGAGCGCGGCCCGATGCGAGCTGTGGGGAAGCACCCGTGAGCGATTCAGAACTCGACGCCGCCGGGATCACCGATCCCCGACTCCGCCAGGCGTACCAGCGGTGCCGCAGCCTGAACGCCCAGCACGGGCGGACCTACTTCCTGGCCACCCGGTTGCTCCCCAGGCCACGGCGACCGGCGGTGCACGCGCTGTACGGGTTCGCGCGTCGTGCCGACGACATCGTTGACGAGCCTGTGCCCCCGGACACCCGAGTCGATCGCAGCCGCGCGCTGGCAGAGCTGCGCAACGAGCTGCTGACAGGTCTCGACCAGGGCGAAAGTCGCGACGACCTGCTCGCTGCGGTGGTGCACACCGCCGGACAGCACGGACTGGACCGCACGCTGTTCGAGGACTTCCTGGCATCGATGCGCATGGACCTGTCGGTGCGCGACTACCCGGACCGCGCGGCCCTGAACCGGTACATGCGCGGGTCCGCGGAAGCCATCGGGCTGCAACTGCTCCCGGTGCTGGGTACCGTGAGCCCGCCCGAGCGCGCGGCACCGCACGCCGCAGCGCTGGGAAAGGCGTTCCAGTTGACCAACTTCCTGCGCGACGTCGCCGAGGACCTGGACCGCGACAGGGTCTACCTGCCAGCGGACGAGCTGGCCGTGCACGGCGTGGACCGAGAGCTGCTCCACTGGTGCAAGCAGCACCGGCGCACCGACCCCCGGGTTCGCCGCGCTCTGGCCGAGCAGCACGCCAAGACCGGGGAGATCTACCGATTCGCGCGAGCGGGAATCGCCTTGCTCGAACCGGTTTCACGTCCCTGCGTCGAGACGGCGTGCACCCTCTACGCCCGGATCCTCAACCGCATCGAGGACGAGGACTTCGCCGTCTTCCAGATCCGCGCGACGGTCGGACGCTGGCACCGAACCCGCGTCGCGACATCGGGGCTGATCCGGTCAACCCTGGCCAGGCGGACCAGCCGCGCACGGCGAACCGGCCAGCAGCGAAGGGAGGTCGCATGAGCGACCAGGCGCCAGTGGGCCCGCGATGACAGCCGATCCGATGCGATACCTGCTCGTCCTCGCCCTGTGCGTGGTCATCACCGCACCGCTGGAATTCCTCGGGGGCAGGGTCTACCGCAAGCCGGTGCGCACGATCAAGACCGTGCTGCCGGTCGCAGCGGTGTTCCTGGTCTGGGACGCGGTGGCCATCACCAGCGGTGTGTGGGCGCTCGACCCGCGTCGCGTCTCCGGGGTGGAAGCGCTCGGCCTCCCGATCGAGGAAGTGCTGTTCTTCTTCGTGATTCCGCTCTGCGCTCTGCTGACCTTCGGCAGCGTCGAGGCGCTGCTGACCGCATCCCGTCGAACGGGGCGCCCACGTGCCCGGAAGGAACGCGCGCCGTGATCGGGATCGGCTACACCCTGCCCGCCCTGCTGTCGGTACCAGCCGTGCTGCTGTGGGAGTGGACGTTGCTGCGCACGGGATTGTTCGCCAAGCCGAGCTACTGGGTGACGATGATCATCGTGCTCGGATTCCAGATCCCGGTCGACGGCCTGCTCACCCGGCTCGACGAGCCGGTCGTCGTGTACGCCGCGGAGCACGTCAGCGGCGTTCGGTTCCCGTGGGACATCCCGGTCGAGGACTTCCTGTTCGGATTCTCGCTGGTGACCTCCGTGCTGCTGCTCTGGGAACACCGGCGCCGCGCGGAAGCCTCGGTGCCCGAGGAAGGGGATGCGCGGTGAGAGCGGATGAGGCGCGTGCGGGCGGCCCCGCGGTGGTTGCGGCATTCGATGGTGCGGCCAACGCCTACGACCGGCTCGTCGCGGCCAACCCCGGCTACCACCGGCACCTGCGCTGCTCGGCCCGCCGCATGGGTTTGCCGGGGGCGGGTTCCGGGTTGCGGCTGCTCGACGCCGGGTGCGGGACGGGAGCGTCGACCGCGGCGCTGGCGGAGGTGTACCCGCACGCGGAGATCGTGGCGGTGGACGCCTCGGCGGCGATGCTGGATCGCGCGCGCCGCAAGGACTGGCCGGAATCGGTGCGGTTCCTGCACGCGCCGATCGAATCGCCGGGCACCGCCGTGGAGCACTACCCGTTCGACGGGATCTTCGCTGCTTACCTGATCCGCAACTTGCCCGACCCGGACGCGCAGCTGCGGGCGTTGCGAGGCCTGCTCCGCCCGGGCGGTTCGTTGGGTGTCCACGAGTACTCCGTGCGCGACTCGCTACCGGCGCGCGCCACGTGGAACGCGGTGTGCTGCGCTGTGATCATCCCCGCCGGTTTCGCCACCACCGGAGACGCCGCGTTGTTCCGCTACCTCCGGCGCAGCGTCGCGGAGTTCGACGGGGTGAACCGGTTCTGCCGCAGGCTCGGTGAGGCGGGCTTCACCGCGGTGCGCTCCGCGACGATGACGGGCTGGCAGCGCAACGTGGTCCACACGTTCGTCGCACGACGCCCGGCGGAAACGGATCGAGGTCACGATGGGCGTTGAGATCGGGACCGATCGCAAGATCGTCCGCCACCGGCCGCACCGCGCGCCGCAGGCGGCGAGAACCACCGGCCGTCGGCGGGTGGTCGTCGTCGGTGGCGGGATCGCGGGATTGAGCGCGGCGACCGGACTCGCCGAGCGCGGGGTGGACGTGCGGCTCATCGAGCGCGAACCCCATCTCGGCGGCAGGGCCGGTGGCTGGACCGAAGGGCTCGACGGCGGCGAGGAGATCGCCATGAGCCGCGGGTTCCACGCGTTCTTCCGGCAGTACTACAACCTCCGACAGCTGCTGCAACGCACCGATCCCAGGCTGGAGAGGTTGACCGCGCTGGAGGACTACCCGCTGCTGGACTCGTCCGGCCGGCTGGACAGCTTCCGAGGACTCCCCCGCACCCCGCCTTGGAACGCGGTCGCTTTCGCCCTCCGCAGCCCCACCTTCCGCAAGCGGGACCTGCTTCACCTGGATCCCCGCGCTGCGGCACCGCTGGGCAACGTCACCGTGCCGGGGACCTACCACCAGCTGGACCACGTCGACGCCGAGAGCTTCCTGCGGTCCATCAACTTCCCACCGGAAGCCCGGCACCTGGCGTTCGAGGTCTTCTCCCGCAGCTTCTTCGCACCCCCATCGCAGATGTCGGCCGCGGAACTCGCCGCGATGTTCCACATCTACTTCCTCGGCTCCACCGAGGGAATCCTCTTCGACGTCCCCAACGCCGGGTTCGACCGGAGCCTGTGGACACCGCTGCAGAAGTACCTGACCGACCGCGGCACCAAGTTCCTCACGGGCACCGCCGTCCAGCGGATCGATCTCGTCGAAGGCCGACGGGCGTTCGAGGTGCACGACGACGCGGGGCGCACTGAGCACGCCGACGGCGTGGTCCTGGCCGCCGACGTGGCCGGTCTCCGCGAGATCGTCGACGCCTCCCCGACGCTGCACGCACCGCACTGGACCGAATCGGTGCGCAGCATACGAACGGCGCCGCCGTTCTTCGTCCACCGCCTGTGGCTCGACGCCCCGGTGGCGCCACACCGCCCCGCGTTCCTGGGCACGGCCGGGCGCGCGCCGTTGGACAACATCAGCGTCCTTGACCGCTACGACCGCGACGCACAAGACTGGGCGACCCGCCACGGGGGTTCGGTCGTCGAGCTGCACGCCTACGCGATACCCGCAGATCGCGGCCCCGACCGGAAGGCCACCGATCGGCTGCGCAGGGACCTGGTGCGCCGCTTGCACGAGATCTACCCGGAGACGGCCAGAGCCGGCGTGCTCGCCGAATCCTTCCTCTGGCGGGAGGACTGCCCGATGTTCGGGTTGGGGGACTTCGCTCGGCGGCCGGGCGTGGCCACCCCGCATCCGGGCCTGGTGCTGGCCGGCGACGGGATCCGGATCGACCTGCCGGTGGCGCTGATGGAGCGCGCGGCCACCACCGGTTGGCACGCCGCGAACCGCCTGCTCGAACGATGGGGCCTGCCAGGCCACGACCTGTTCTCGGTGCCGACGGCAGGACGATCGGCCGTGCTCCGCTGGCTCGCCGCACGCGTGACGGAGGGTGGTTCATGAGGGCTTGGCACGCGCTGGATCGGCACTGGCCCCGGCGTTGGCCCCTGCAACCGGTCCTGGAGAGCGGCTGGACCGACCAGGAGCCGACCTACCGGGACGCCGAGCCGGCGATCATCGACGCAGCGCTCAAGAGGGCCGAGGCGAGACCGTCCGGGAACTGGTACGTCTTCGCCCCCAGCGGGCACGTCAGTGCCGAACGTCCCCGCGGATTCCGGGTCGCCGGGACCGAACTGGTCGCCTGGCGCGACTCGCAGGGGACGCTGCACGTGGGACCCGGCAGCTGTCCTCATCTCGGCGCACCGCTGAGCGAAGCCGCGGTGGACTGCGACGCGCTGGTGTGCCGATGGCACGGGCTCCGCGTGGGTCCGGGCGCCGGGCGGGGCTGGAAACCGTTGCCGTGCCACGATGACGGTGTTCTCGCGTGGGTGCGCCTCGACCCCGTCGGCGGTGAGGAGCCGTTGGCCGGACCGGTCCTGGCCGAGCGGCCTCCCGAGTCCACCCGCATCGCGGCCGTGACCTCCGTGGTGGGGGTGTGCGAACCGTCGGACATCATCGCCAACCGGCTGGATCCCTGGCACGGTTCCTGGTTCCACCCCTACTCGTTCGCCCGGCTGAAGGTGCTCAGCGCCCCACCGCCGGTCCTCGACGACCAGGTCGAGGACCGGTTCCTGGTGGAGGTGACCTTCCGCGTCGCAGGCCGGTTCGGCGTGCCGGTGCGCGCGGAGTTCACCTGCCCGGAGCCGAGGACCGTGGTCATGCGCATCGTCGAGGGCGAAGGGACTGGAAGCGTGGTGGAAACGCACGCAACACCGCTCGGACGGGCAGCCGACGGCCGGTTCAGGTCGGCGGTCATCGAGGCGGTCGTGGCCGATTCACCCCGTCCCGGCTTCGCGGTCGCCCGACGCGCCGCGTCCGCGCTCCGTCCGCTCATGAGGCGCACGGCGAAACGGCTGTGGCGCGACGACTTGGCCTACGCTGAGCGGCGTTACGCGCTGCGGAACCGATGAGACCACCACCGCCTTCCCGCCGGTCCCACCGCGAAGGAGCCCCGTCCATCTGACAACCGGCACTCAGCGACCCGATCCGGGCGCCGCCACTCCTCCCCCACCGGAGCATCCCGCCGATGTCCACCACCGCGATCGTCGTGTTCACCCGTGACCTGCGCGTGCACGACAACCCGGTGCTCGCCGCGGCCGCCGGTGCCGACCACGTCGTGCCGCTGTTCGTGCACGACGAGAAGCTCGCGGCGACCGGGTTCGCCACCGGCCCCCGCAGCCGCTTCCTCGCCGAGTGCCTCGCCGACCTCGACGCGCAGTTGCGCGAGCGCGGTGCGGCGCTCGTCCGGCGCGAGGGCGACCTGGTCGCCGAAGTGGCCCGGCTCGCCCACGAGGTCGATGCCACCGCGGTGCACATCGCCGCCGACGCGTCGGCTTTCGCCGTCCGGCGACAGCAGCGGTTGGCCGAGGCGCTGACCGCCCAGCGGTACGAGCTCACGGTCCACGACGCGGTGCACACCGTGCTGGCAGCCGGAGCGATCACGCCGCAGGGCAACGACCACTTCGCGGTGTTCACCCCGTACCACCGCCGCTGGGCGGACGCGGCACGCCGGAGCATCGCAACCGCTCCTCACCGCATGCGGTTGCCCCCGGGCGTGTCCGCCCCGGAGTCCGGGACGGCGGGAACCAGCTCCGGTGTGCCCGGCGGGGAGACCGAAGCTCGCCGCCGGGCACACCGGTGGCTCAGCGACGACGCCGACCGCTACCACGACCGCCACGACGATCTCGCCGCCGAACGCGGGACCTCCCGGCTCTCTCCCTACCTGCACTTCGGGTGCCTGTCCGCGCTCGAGCTCGCCGCCGAGGCCGGTGCCCGCCACACCGAAGGCGCCGATGCCTTCGTCCGCCAACTGGCCTGGCGCGACTTCCACTTCCAGGTGCTGGCGGCCCGCCCGAACTCGTCCCACGAGGACTACCGCTCGCGCGCCGACGCGTGGCGCGACGATCCAGACGCACTCCAATCCTGGCAGGAGGGCCAAACCGGGATCCCGATCGTCGACGCCGGGATGCGGCAGCTGGCCGCCGAGGGCTGGATGCACAACCGCGCCCGGCTGATCACGGCCAGCTTCCTCACCAAGACGCTCTACCTCGACTGGCGCGCTGATGCGGCGCACTTCCAGCAACACCTGCTCGACGGCGACATCGCCAACAACCAGATGAACTGGCAGTGGGTCGCGGGCACCGGCACCGACACGCGCCCGAACCGCGTCCTCAACCCGCTGCGGCAGGCCGAACGCTACGACCCCACCGGCGACTACGTGCGCCGCTGGGTTCCGGAACTCGCCGACCTCGACAACCCGCGCGAGGCGCACCAGCCCTGGCGACTCGGGCCGACGGCGCTGCGCGAGATCGGCTACGCGACCCCGATCGTCGACCTCGAGGCCGCGCGCGAGCGCTTCCAGCAGCACCGCCAGGTCAGCCGCTGAAACACCGGCACGGGAGGCGTGCCCGCGCGCCCGGGAACTGCCATCCTTGTCCTCTCGTACTGCGCCCGCTGAGGAGGCATGATGTCCGAGCTCGAGCTTCGCTCCCGCCAGGTCACCGACGGCATCGAGCGCACGGCCGCGCGCGGCATGCTCCGCGCCGTCGGGATGCGCGATGCCGACCTGGTCAAGCCGCAGATCGGCATCGCGTCGAGCTGGAACGAGATCACCCCCTGCAACCTGTCCCTGCAGCGCCTGGCGCAGGCGGCCAAGGAAGGCGTGCACCACGCAGGCGGCTTCCCGATGGAATTCGGCACGATTTCGGTCTCCGACGGCATCTCGATGGGCCACGTCGGCATGCACTACTCGCTGGTCAGCCGCGAAGTCATCGCCGACTCCGTGGAGACGGTCGTCGAGGCCGAGCGGCTCGACGGCACCGTCCTGCTCGCCGGCTGCGACAAGTCCCTGCCCGGCATGCTGATGGCCGCCGCCCGGCTCGACCTGGCAGCCGCCTTCGTCTACGCCGGGACGATCCTGCCCGGGCACGTCGACGGCCGCGAGGTCAACATCGCCGATGCGTTCGAGGCCGTCGGGGCCTGCGCCCGCGGGCTGATCACCCGCGAGGAGCTCACCGAGATCGAGCGCGCCATCTGCCCGGGCGAAGGCGCCTGCGCCGGCATGTACACGGCGAACACGATGGCCAGCGCGGCCGAGGCGCTGGGCATGGCCCTGCCGGGCTCGGCCAGCCCACCCGCCGTCGACCGGAGGCGCGACGGCATCGCCCGCGCCTCCGGCGAGGCGGTCATCGGGATGCTGGAGAAGGGCATCACCGCCCGGAACATCCTCACCCGCGAGGCGTTCGAGAACGCCATCGCCGTCGTCCTGGCCTTCGGCGGCTCGACCAACGCCGTGCTGCACCTGCTCGCGATCGCCAACGAGGCGCAGGTGCCGCTGAGCCTCGACGACTTCAACCGCATCGGCGACCGCGTCCCGCACCTGGCCGACGTCAAGCCCTTCGGCGCGCACGTGATGAGCACCGTCGACCAGGTCGGCGGGGTGCCGGTGGTGATGAAGGCCCTGCTCGACGCCGACCTCCTGCACGGCGACGCCCTCACCTGCACAGGCCGCACCGTCGCGGACAACCTCGCCGAGATCGACCCGCCAGACCTCGACGGGACCGTGATCCACGCGATGAACGATCCCATCCACCCGACCGGCGGAATCACCATCCTGCGCGGCTCGCTGGCCCCGGAAGGTGCCGTGGTCAAGTCCGCGGGCTTCGACGCCGCCGAATTCCGCGGCCGCGCCCGGGTCTTCGACGGCGAGCAAGGCGCCCTCGACGCCGTCTCCAACGGCACCGTCGTCGCCGGCGACGTCGTGGTGATCCGGTACGAAGGCCCGCGCGGAGGACCTGGGATGCGGGAGATGCTCGCCGTGACCGGGATGATCAAGGGAGCCGGACTCGGCAAAGAGGTGCTGCTGGTCACCGACGGCCGCTTCTCCGGAGCCACCACCGGCCTGTGCATCGGACACGTCGCGCCGGAAGCCACCGACGGCGGCACCATCGCGCTGGTGCAGGACGGCGACCCGATCGTGCTCAACATGGCCACCAAGACCCTCGACCTCGACATCCCGCAGGAAGAGCTCGACCAGCGGCGCCAGGCCTGGACCCCGCCCACCCCGGCCCGCCGCACGGGCGTGCTGGCGAAGTACTCGAAGCTGGTCGGCTCCGCGGCCACCGGAGCAGTCTGCTCCTGAAGCGCGCGTCCACAGCGGACGTTCGGCATACGCAGGCTCCGGCGAAGCGAAGCTGGCATCGCCGCAGTTCGGTCGCGACCCCGCCTGCGCGAAACTCGCACGCGCTCCGGCGTCGAATTCGCGCCGCAGACCGCTCAGGTCGCACCAGCCGCACATCCGGACGTACTCATTCCGTTCGTGCGCGAACAGAGCAGGCGTTGCGAGCCGTCCAGCCCAGCACCGCATTGATGTGACTGGGCCAACCGAGTGAGCCTCGCGGGCCCGCTGCCCACCTCTGCGCAACGGTCATTTTGGGCGTTTTTCCAGGTTGCACCAACTTCCCCGCGACCGAAACAGTTTCGGCCGTGTCCCGAATTTCCTTGCCACAACGGGCTATTCGGCGCTTCGGGAGACGTGGAGAACGCGATGCGGCCGTTGGGGTGACAAGGTTGCTTCTCCCTTGACCGCAAATGCCGCATTCGACCTACTCTGTGACGCACTTCATTCGCTCTGTGCAAGAAGTGGAGTAGCCGGTGCAACCGGAAAACGCTCACCAAGCCAGGGTTCTGACATCGTTGCGGCGCAACGGGCCGCAAGCGGCCGTCGAGTTGGCGGCTCAACTCTCGCTGTCTCGCTCCAAGATCGGGCAGGAACTGGCCCGCTTGGAGGAGATGGGGTTCGTCGAACGGGCCGGCAAGGCCGAGTCACGCGGCGGTCGCCGCTCCGGGCTGATCCAGCTCTCCGGTCAGCTCCGCTTCGTCGGAGTCGACATCGGCGCCACCTCGCTCGACGTCGGCGTGATCGACGGCCGGCTCGACATCGTCGCCCACACCAGCGAAGTCATCGACATCGAAGCCGGACCGGAGCCGATCCTGGGCCGCGCCGTGGAGATGATCGGGAAGCTGCGCGCCGCAGGGCACCTGCCCACGCTCAACGGCATCGGCGTCGGCGTGCCGGGACCGGTCAGCTTCCGCGACGGGTTCACCGTCTCCCCACCGATCATGCCCGGCTGGGACCGCTTCCCGGTGCGCGAGCACGTCATGCAGCAGTTCGACTGCCCGGTCCTGGTCGACAACGACGTCAACCTCATGGCCGTGGGCGAGATGTACAGCGGCCTCGCCCAGTCCGTGGCGGACTTCCTCTTCGTCAAGATCGGCACCGGAATCGGCTGCGGCATCATCGCCGGACATCGCGTGCTGCGCGGCAGCAACGGCAGCGCCGGCGACATCGGGCACATCGCCCTGCACGACACCGGACCCGTGTGCCGATGCGGCCGAACCGGCTGCCTCGAAGCCTGTTTCAGCGGTGCAGCGCTCTCGCGCGACGCCACGGCGCTCGCGCGGGGCGGGGAATCACCCGGGCTGCGCGACCTGCTCGTCGATCGCCACGTGCTCACCGCCGAGGACGTCGGCGTCGCCATGCGGGCCGGTGACCCGCAGGCCCTCGGGCTCGTCCGCGACGGCGGACGCCGCCTCGGACGGGTCCTGTCCGGGCTGGTGAACTTCTGCAACCCCGCGATGATCGTCGTCGGCGGGGGCGTGTCCAAGCTCGGCCACGTGCTGCTGGCCGAAGTGCGCAGCGAGCTGTACCGGCGCTCGACCCCGCTGGCCACCAGCAGCCTTCCGATCGTGCTGTCCGAACTCGGCGACAACGCCGGAATCCTCGGCGCCGCCGCGATGATCAGTGATCACGTTCTCGGCGTTTCTCCGGAGTAATCCCACCCCTTTTCGCTCGGCGGAGGTCCGCGTAGCGGCTCCGCGAGACCCAGGAGGACGGATGAACACACTTGGAGTCGCACTGGTGGGCCACGCGTTCATGGGCGCGGTCCACTCCCATGCCTGGCGCACCGTGGGACGGGTCTTCGACCTGCCCGCACGACCGGACCGAGTCGTGCTCTGCGGGCGCCGCAAAGACGCCGCCGCGTCGGCGGCGGCACGGCTGGGATGGCGGGAGTGCAGCGACGACTGGAAATCCGTGCTGATGCGCGACGACGTGCACATCGTCGACATCTGCACCCCGGGCGACAGCCACGCCGAGATCGCCGTCGGCGCGTTGGAAGCCGGAAAGCACGTGCTGTGCGAGAAACCACTGGCCAACTCGGTCGCCGAGGCCGAGGCGATGGCCGAGGCGGCCGACCGCGCCCGGCGCAACGGGATCCTGAGCATGGTCGGGTTCAACTACCGGCGGGTCCCCGCGCTCGCCCTGGCGCGATCGCTGGTGCAGCAGGGGCGGCTCGGCGAGATCCGGCAGGTCCGCGCGCAGTACCTGCAGGACTGGCTGGTCGATCCGCAGGCACCGCTGAGCTGGCGGTTGCGCGCCGAACGCGCCGGTTCCGGCGCCCTGGGCGACCTGGGCGCGCACATCGTCGACCTCGCCCAGCACCTCGTCGGCGACGAGATCGTCGCCGTGTCGGGTTCGGTGGAGACCTTCGTCGGCGAGCGGCCGCTGCCAGACGACCCCGCCCGCACGGGACGGGTCACCGTCGACGACGCCGCGTTGTTCACCGCCCGGTTCCGCGACGGCGCGCTGGGCACCTTCGAAGCCACCCGGTACGCCACCGGCAACAAGAACGGCCTGCGCATCGAGGTCAACGGCAGCGAGGGCAGTCTCGCCTTCGACTTCGAGTCCATGAACGAACTGGCCTTCTACGACGGCACCGACCCCGCCGACGTCGCCGGTTTCCGGCGCGTCCTGGCCACCGAACCCCAGCACCCCTACCTGGAGGCGTGGTACCCGCCGGGACACGTGCTCGGCTACGAGCACACCTTCGTCCACGAACTGCGCGACTTCATCACCGCGGTCTCCGACCGCTCGGCACCCAGCCCGGACTTCGCCGCCGGCCTGCACGTGCAACGCGTGCTCGACGCCGTGCAGCGCAGCGCCGCCCAGCACAGCCGGTGGACCCCCGTCCTCCGGGAGGACAGATGACCGACAACGCCGACCTGCTGGTGATGTCCGGCATCGTCAAGGACTTCCCCGGTGTGCGCGCGCTCGACGGCGTCGACCTGCGGGTCCGATCAGGCGAGGTGCACTGCCTGCTCGGGCAGAACGGAGCGGGCAAATCCACCCTGATCAAGGTGCTCTCCGGAGCTCACGCTCCCGACGGCGGCTCGATCGAGTGGCGCGGCGAGGCCGTCGCCCTGGGCTCGCCGGCCGCGGCGCTGCGGCGCGGAATCGCCGCGATGTACCAGGAACTCGACCTCGTGCCCGGCCTGAGCGTGGCGGAGAACATCTTCCTCGGACACGAACCCGCGACCGCGGGCTTCAGCCAGCGCGGCACGTCCCGGCGCACGGCCGCGGAGCTGATGGCCCGGCTCGGACATCCGGAGATCGACCCCGGCACGCTCGTCGGCGAGCTGTCAGCGGCCGCGCGGCAGCTGGTGTCGATGGCCCGCGCTCTGGGGCACGAGGCGAAGCTGATCATCATGGACGAGCCCACCGCGGCGCTGTCCGCGGGCGAGGTCGACAACCTGTTCCGGATCATCTCAGAGCTGACCGCCGACGGTGTTGCCGTCGTCTACATCTCCCACCGCATGGAGGAGATCCGGCGCGTCGCCGACCGGGTCACCGTCCTCAAGGACGGGCGCACCGTCTCGGTGGGTCTGCCCGTCGCCGAGACCTCCACCAGCGAGCTGGTGGCGCTGATGACGGGAGGAGAACCACCCGAGCTTGAGGCCGCGGGCAGCAGCGCTACCGATCAGCCGGTGCTGGAAGTGCGCGGGTTGCGGCGACGCGGCGAGTTCGACGAGATGAGCTTCACCGCCCACGCCGGCGAGATCGTCGGCCTGGCCGGGCTGGTCGGCTGCGGTCGCAGCGAAGTGCTGGAGACGATCTTCGGCGCCCGCGCACCCGACTCCGGTGCTGTCCAGGTCGACGGCCGCTCGGTGCGCACCGGCAGCATCGCCGCTGCGGTGTCCGCGGGGATCGGGCTGACCCCGGAGGAGCGCAAGAGCCAAGCGCTGCTCCCGCAGATGGCGCTGGCCGAGAACGTGACGCTGGCGTCGTTGGCCCGGCACAGCAAGTGGGGCTTCACCCGCCGACGCGCCGAGCACGCCGGCACCACCGACGTGGCCACGCGGCTCCAGCTCCGCCCGGCCGACCCCGCCCGACCGATCTCCACGTTCTCCGGCGGCAACCAGCAGAAAGCCGTGATCGGCCGATGGGTCCTGCGCGGATGCCGAGTCCTGCTGCTCGACGAACCCACCCGGGGCGTCGACGTCGGCGCCAGGGCCGAGATCTACGCGCTCATCCGGCAACTCGCCGCCGACGGACTGGCGATCGTGGTCGTCTCCAGCGACATCCCGGAAGTGCTGGCGCTGGCCGACCGGGTGCTGGTGCTGCGCGACGGCGCCGTGGTGCACACCGCCGCGGCCGACGAGATCACCGAGTCCAGCGTGCTCGACATGGTCATGGAGGCACCGTCGTGACGAACGAACACACCCTCACCGCACCGCCCACGACCGCCGCGTCCAAGCTCGGCCGGTGGTGGTCGCGCGCCGACATCCGGTTGACCGCGCTGTTCTTCGTGCTCATCGCGCTGTGCGCGGTCGGCTACGCGACCAGGCCCGACGCCTTCCTCACCGAAGGCAACATCTCCACGGTCCTGCGGCTGGCAGCTGCGATCGGCGTGGTCAGCGTGGGCATGACGTTCGTGATCTCGGCCGGCGGCATCGACCTGTCGGTCGGATCGATCGTGGCCCTGTCGAGCGTGTGGATGACGACCTGGGCGACCCAATCCTACGGCGCGGGCGTGATGGTGCTGTGCGCGTTGCTGGTCGGCGCCGGGTGCGGACTGGTCAACGGGCTGCTGGTCGCCTACGGGCGGGTGGTGCCGTTCATCGCCACCCTGGCGATGATGGCCTCCGCGCGCGGCCTGGCCGAACGCATCAGCGGACGCCAGACCCAGGTCGTCGACGCCCCGGGCTTCGGGGCGCTGCTCAAGGGGCACCTGCTGGGCGTGCCCGTGCTGGTCTGGATCTTCGCGATCGTGTTCGTCGCGGGATGGGTCCTGCTCAACCGCACCACGTTCGGCCGCCGCACGCTCGCCGTCGGCGGCAACGCCGAGGCGGCCCGGCTGGCCGGGATCAACGTCCGCCGGCACACCGCCCTGGTGTTCGCGCTCGCCGGCCTGTGCTGCGGCATCGCCGCGATCATGGTGGTGGCCCGCACCACCTCCGGTGCCTCGACCAACGGTCTGTTCTACGAGCTCGACGCGATCGCCGCCGTGGTCATCGGCGGAACCCTGCTCTCCGGCGGCCGCGGCAGCATGGGCGGAACCCTGCTGGGCGTGCTGATCTTCACCACGCTCAGCAACGTCTTCACGCTCAACAACCTGGAAACCGACATCCAGAACATCGCCAAGGGCGTGATCATCGTGCTGGCCGTGCTGGTCCAAGCACGATCGCGGCGGCGAGCCGACTCGCCCTGACAACCCACCCACCACAACGTCGTGGAGGAACCATGTCCGTTCCCGAAACGTCCCGTCGAAGACTCCTGTTCGGCTCAACGGCCCTCGGCGCCACCGCGGTGTTGAGCGGCTGCCTGGCCAACACCCCACCGCAGCAGGAGAACCCGGCCGCCGTGGCCGCCGGCGGTGACAACGCCGCTCCCGGAAAGCACGTCACCATCGGGTTCTCGGCACCGGCCGCCGACCACGGCTGGATGGCCGCCATGACCACCTACGCCCGCGCCCAGGCCGAGAAGCTGCCCGACGTCACCTTCCGCCCCACCGAGGGCGGCTCCGACGTCAACCAGCAGATTGCGCAGGTCGAGACGCTGATCAACGCCAAGGTCGACGTGCTCGTGGTGCTGCCCGCCGACGGCAAGGCGATGACCGACGTGGCCCTGCGCGCCACGCGAGCCGGGATCCCGGTGGTCAACGTGGACCGCGTCTTCGACTCACCGGACGCCTACCGGGTGTGGATCGGCGGCGACAACTACGGCATGGGCGTCAACGCCGCCGACTACATCGCCGCCGAGCTGCGGAAGGCCACCGTGGCCAACCCGGTCATCGCCGAGATCGCCGGCACCGATTCGCTGCCGCTGACCCAGGAGCGCAGCGCCGGCTTCCGCGACGGGCTCGCCCGGCACGGTCTGAAGGTCACGCGCCGGGTGGCCGCCGAGTTCACCGCCGAGACCGGTGAGCGGCAGGCCACCAACCTGCTGCAGGCCGCGTCGCGCCTGGACGCCGTGTGGAACCACGACGACGACCAGGGCATCGGCGTGCTCTCGGCGATCGAGGCCGCCGGGCGCAACGAGTTCTTCATGGTCGGCGGCGCGGGCTCGCGGCAGATGATGGACCGAATCAAGGCGGGCAACGGCGTGATGCGCGCGACCGTGCTCTACAGCCCGTCGATGTGCTCCTCGGCGATCTCGCTGGCGCGGCTGCTCGCGCAAGCGCGCGGCGTGTCCGACCTGGCCGAGCACGAGGTCCCGCGTTCGGTCACGACCTATTCGGCCGTGGTGACCCGCGACAACGTCGACCAGTACCTCGACGTCGGGTTCGCCTCCTGATCTGGAAGGAGCTCCACATGCGAACCACGAAACTCGCCGTTCTGGGGATGCTGCTGGCCGGCACGATGACCGCGCCCGCCTGGGCGGCGGCCCCGGAACCGGTCGACGAGCCCACCGTGCTGGTCTTCTCCAAGACCGCGGGCTACCGGCACGCCTCCATCGATCCCGGGATCGCCTCGATCCAGGAACTGGGGCGGCAGAACGGGTTCCGCGTCGAGTCCACCGAGGACTCCGCGCGGTTCACCGACCAGGAGCTGGCCCGCTACGACGCGGTCGTGTGGCTGTCCACCACCGGCGACGTGCTCGACCAGCCCCAGCAGGACGCCTTCGAACGCTACATCCGCACCGGCGGCGGCTTCGTCGGGGTCCACGCCGCCGCCGACACCGAGTACGACTGGCCGTTCTACGGCGAACTCGTCGGCGCCTACTTCGCCGGCCACCCGCACATCCAGCCCGCCGCGGTCCGCGTCGAGGACCACCGCAACGACTCCACCGCGCACCTGCCGAACCGCTGGGAGCGCACCGACGAGTGGTACAACTACCGCGCCAGCCCCCGTCCCGACGTGCACGTCCTGGCCGCGCTGGACGAGCGCTCCTACGACCCAGGCGACACCGCGATGGGCGGCGACCACCCCATCGCCTGGTGCCACGAGGTCGACGCCGGTCGCGCCTTCTACACCGGCGGTGGTCACACCGACGAGTCGTACTCCGAACCCGATTTCGTGCGCCACGTGCTCGGCGGCATCCGCGTCGCCCTCGGGCGCGCGTCGTGCTGAAGATCCCCCGACGACGAGGAGTGAGCAAGGATGGGACGTTCGGTCACGCTCTTCACCGGGCAATGGGCGGACCTGCCGTTCGAGGAGGTCGCCCGACTCGCCTCGGAGTGGGGCTACGACGGCCTGGAGATCGCCTGCTGGGGTGATCACCTCGACGTGTGGCGCGCCGTGGAGGACAAGGCCTACCTCCAGTCCCGCGTCGACGTCCTCGAGCGGTACGGACTCGGCGTGTGGGCGATCTCCAACCACCTCAAAGGGCAGGCGGTCTGCGACGACCCGATCGACGCGCGCCACCGCGCGATCCTGTCCGACCGGGTGTGGGGTGACGGCGATCCGGAAGGCGTGCGGCAGCGCGCCGCCGAGGAGATGAAGCACACCGCGCGGGTCGCCGCCAAGCTCGGGGTGAACACGGTCGTCGGCTTCACCGGCTCGGCGATCTGGAAGTACGTCGCGATGTTCCCGCCGGTGCCCGCCGAGCTGGTCGAGGCCGGCTACCAGGACTTCGCCGACCGGTGGAACCCGATCATGGACGTCTTCGACGCCGAAGGCGTGCGCTTCGCCCTCGAGGTGCACCCCTCGGAGATCGCCTACGACTACTGGTCCACGGTGCGCACCCTCGAAGCCATCGGCCACCGGGAGGGTTTCGGGCTGAACTGGGACCCCAGCCACATGGTCTGGCAGGACATCGACCCGGTGGGCTTCCTCGTCGACTTCGCCGACCGGATCTTCCACGTCGACTGCAAGGACACCAAGCTCAACCTCGGCAACGGCCGCAACGGCAGGCTGGGATCGCACCTGCCCTGGGCCGACCCCCGACGCGGGTGGGACTTCGTGTCCACCGGGCGCGGCGACGTGCCCTGGGAAGCGTGCTTCCGGGTGCTCAACTCGATCGGTTACGAGGGCCCCATCTCCATCGAGTGGGAGGACGCGGGCATGGACCGCCTGCGCGGCGCCCCGGAAGCGCTCAGCTTCGTGCGCGATCAGCTCTTCGACCCACCGGACGCGGCATTCGACGCGGCCTTCAGTTCTCCGCAGACGTAGGACGAAGGAGTGCAAGACGATGTGTTTCGGTTTCAACGGTGAAGCGGCGCTGACCCAGTCCCTGGGTGCCGCGCGACTCTCCCGGCGCAGCGCGCTGCGCACCGCCGGCGCGCTCGGCGCCGGCCTGCTCGCGGCAACTGCGGCACCAACCGCCCACGCGGCACCACGACCGGCGGGCGCGCCCCTGGTGCCGCCTGGGCAGATCAGCATCCAGCTGTGGACCATGCGCGCAGCGCTCGTCGGTGAGCCCGGTTTCGACGAAACCCTGCGCAGCCTCGCCGACATCGGCTACCCCAAGGTCGAGCAGGCGCTCGGCTACTTCGGCCGCACGGCCGCCGAGTTGCGAGCCTTCTACGACAGCATCGGCATCTCGGCGACCTCGAGCCACGACGGGATCTCCGACGGCGAGCGGGCGCTGCAGACCAAGATCGACAACGCTCGCACCCTCGGCCAGTCGTTCCTCGTCGTGCCCTACCTGGACTCCCCCCACCGCGACGACTGGAAGCGGTGGGCCGAGCAGATGAACCACGAGGCCGAGGCCGCCAGGTCGGCGGGCCTGCGCTACGGCTACCACAACCACGCCCACGAGTTCACCACCGACCTGGGCGGCGTGACGCCGTGGCAGGTGCTGACCTCCGAACTGGACCCGGCGCTGGTGCACCTCGAAGTCGACCTCTACTGGGCCGTGCGCGGGGGCATCGAAAGCGGCCAGGGCGCGAACGACCCGGAGGGCTTCGCCATCGACGTCATCCGGTCCGCGCCGCAGGCGGTGCTGCAGTACCACGTCAAGGACCGCCATCCCGAAGACGGCGACATGGCCGACCTGGGCACCGGGCACATCGACTTCGCCCGGATCTTCCGGGCGCACGCGGTGCTGGAGTACGTCGTGGAGAACGACACCCCCGACGTCACCCCGCAGCAGACCGCCGACATCGGCTACCGGTACCTGCGCGAGCTGACCATCTAACACTCCCCCGTTCTTTCGGAAAACAGCCATCCCGCCGACGAATTCGATTCGGCGGTGGGACCAGCACGCCCGCGTTCCGACCCGCACGATCAGCCAACCGATGAGAGGTTGCCATGCGACGTGTCCCGTTACTGGCGGCGGTGGCCGCCGTGACCACCGCCTTGATGAGCGCACCCGCGGTGGCCGCCGAAGCCCCACCGCCGGACGAGGAGTTCCAGAAGGTGGTCCTCAACGACCACCCCGGCGAACCGATCGACCTCGCGGTCCTGCCCGACGGCAGGGTCCTGCACACCACCCGACAGGGCGAGGTCCGGATGCACCACCCGGACACCGGCCGCAACACCGTCGCGGCCACGGTCGACGTCTACCAGCACGACGAGGAAGGGCTGCAGAGCGTCGCGGTCGACCCCGGCTTCAACGGCACCACGAACCGGTGGGTCTACCTGTACTACTCGCCCCCGCTGGACACACCGACCGACGATCCCTCCACACCGGACGTCAACGAAGGCGACGCACCGGAGTCGGGCACCCCCGAGCAGTTCCAGCCCTTCAAGGGCGCGCTGCAGCTGTCCCGCTTCCAGCTCAACGGCGACCAGCTCGACCTGTCCACCGAGCAGAAGATCCTCGACGTCGGTGTCGACCGGGGCCTGTGCTGCCACGTCGGCGGCGACATCGTCTTCGACGGCGGCGGCAACCTCTACCTGTCCACCGGCGACGACACCAACCCGTTCGCCTCCGCCGGCTACGCCCCGATCGACGAGCGCGAGGCGCGCAACCCCGCCTTCGACGCGCAGCGCTCCTCGGCCAACACCAACGACCTGCGGGGCAAGGTGCTGCGGATCAAGGTCGAGGACGACGGCTCCTACACCATCCCGGAGGGCAACCTCTTCGCGCCGGGCACCCCGAGCACGCGCCCGGAGATCTACCTGATGGGTCTGCGCAACCCGTTCCGCATCGAGGTCAACCGCGAGACCAACGAGCTCTACGTGGCCGACTACTCGCCCGACGCCGAAAACGCCGACCACCACCGCGGCCCGGCCGGCACCGGCAAGTGGTTCGTCGCCCGCGACGCCGGCAACTACGGCTGGCCCTACTGCGCGACAGCCGAACTCCCCTACGTCGACTACGACTTCGCCACCGGCACCTCCGGCGAGCCGTTCCACTGCGCGGCCCCGGTCAACGAGTCGCCGAACAACACCGGCCTCACCCAACTGCCCCCGGTCGAACAACCCCAGGTGTGGTACGGCTACGGCCAGTCCGAGCAGTTCCCGCAGCTGGGAGCCGGTGGCATCGGCCCGATGGCCGGACCCGTCTACCACTACGACGAAGCTCAAGGCCGCGCGCCGGTCGCCTGGCCGCAGCACTACGACGGCATGCCGCTGTTCTACGAGTGGACCCGCGACTACATGAAGGGCTTCCGCCTGGACGGCACCGGTGCGCTCACCGGCATCGAGGACGTGCTGCCCTCGATCCCGCTGTCCGGTCCGATCGACATGGAATTCGGTCCCGACGGGGCGCTGTACGTGCTCGACTACGGCAAGGGCTACTTCGGCGAGAACCCGGAGGCGGCGCTGTCGCGGATCGACTACATCGGTCCCGGCGGCAACCACAGCCCCGAAGCGAAGGCCTCGGGCAGCGCCACCAACGGGCAAGCGCCACTGACGGTGTCGTTCTCCAGCGAGGGCACCGGTGACGCCGACGGCGACCGGCTGCTCTACGAGTGGGACTTCGACTCCAACGGCACGGTCGACTCCCGGGAACCGAACCCGACCCACACCTACACCGACAACGGCGTCTACACCGCGATGCTGCGGGTGACCGACACCGGCGGGCCGAACACCGGCAAGACGGGCCTGGCCGAGGTCAACGTCGTGGTCGGTAACGTCGCACCGACGGTCCAGTTCGTCACGCCGGTCGACGGGCAGCAGTTCGCCTTCGGCGACGTCATCAACTACGAGGTGGCGGTGACCGATGAGCAGTCCGTCGACTGCTCGAAGGTCGAGGTGACCTACATCCTCGGGCACGACGATCACGGCCACCCGCAGACGACCGCCTCCGGTTGTTCCGGGTCGATCCAGACCACGGTGCCGGAAGGCCACGACCCCGCCACCGACAACCTGCGCGGCGTGTTCCAGGCGACCTACACCGACCCGGGCGTCGACGGACTGCCGCCGCTGACCGGTGAGGCCGAGGTCGTGCTGCAGCCGACCAGCTGACCACCACCAAGATCCGGGTGCGGTCGCCGGTCCGGCGGCCGCACCCGAGGCCCGCACCCCCGAGGGAGGCCCGGGAAAGATGGCACCTAGGACCGGACTGTGGTTCATCGGCGCTCGCGGCTCGGTGGCCACCACCGCCACCGTGGGCGCACTCGCCCAGACAGCGGGGCTGACCTCGCGCACGGGATGCGTCGCCGACCTCCCCGAGGTGGCGGTGGCGGCGCCGCCGGGCGTGGACGATCTCCTCATCGGCGGGCACGACGTCGTCGGCGACGCACTGCCCAAGCGTGCCGAGGCGCTCGCCGCCGGCGGGGTGTTCGGTCACGACCTGGCCCGGGCTGTGCACAGCGGACTGGTGGAGGTCGACGGCCGGATCCGCCCGGGCATCACCTCCCACGCAGGATCCCAGCGCGACGCGATCGAGCAGGTCAGCCGTGATCTGGCCGGATTCCGCGCCGCCCACGGTCTCGACCGGGTCGTCGTGATCGACGTGTCCACCACGGAACCACCGCTGGAACTCACAGCACAGCACCAGGACCTGGACGAACTGGATCGAGCCCTGGCCGCGGGCGAGTCACCGCTGCCCGCCAGCGGTGTCTACGCCTACGCGGCACTGCGCGCCGGATGCCCGTTCGTCGCGTTCACCCCCAGCCCGGGGCCCCGGCTGCCCGCGATCGACCAGCTCGCGCGGCGCACGCAGCTGCCGTGGGCCGGATCGGACGGCAAGACGGGCGAGACGCTGATCAAGTCGGCGCTGGCGCCGATGTTCGCCACCCGCGCGCTGCGGGTGCGCTCCTGGGCCTCGTACAACCTGCTCGGCGGTGGCGACGGCCAGTCCCTCGCCGACCCGGTCACCGCGGAGAGCAAGACCCGTTCCAAGAACAAGGGTTTGGGATCCATCCTCGGGCATCCGGTCGACGGGCCGATGCACATCGACTACCTCCCCGACCTCGGCGACTGGAAGACGGCCTGGGACCACGTATCCTTCGAAGGATTCCTGGGCACCAAGATGTCGATGCAGTTCACCTGGCAGGGGTGCGACTCGGCGCTCGCCGCCCCGCTGGTGCTCGACCTCGCCAGGCTCGTGGCGCGCGCTCATCGAGCAGGTGCCGTCGGCGCGGTCGAGGCGCTCGGATTCTTCTTCAAAGACCCCGCCGGTGACGCCCCGCACGACCTGGCCGGGCAATGGCGTGGGGGGGGGGGCTGGGGCGCGCGCCGCCCCCCCCGGGAGCGCGGCGGACGGGGCGGGACCTCGCCGAGCTGGTGCGCTTGCCCGCCGTGCTCACCGCACCCGGCGACAGCCTCGCCGGTGCCGCGGCCGCCGGATGGCCGAACGGCAGGCGCAGCTGGGCCATGCCGGCGGCCTCCAGCTGCTTCTACCTGGCAGGCATGGCGCTCAACGACTACGCCGACCGGGAACTGGACGCGCGGGAACGCCCCGAACGACCCATCCCCTCCGGCCGCGTCCGCCCTCGCACGGCGCTGGCCCTGGCCACCGGGCTGACCGCAGCGGGCTTGGGCATCGCCGGTGCCGCCGGTGGCCGCAGCGCGCTTCGGGTCGCCGTGCCGGTGGCCGCAGCGGCCTGGACCTACGACCTCGCGGCCAAGCAGACCAACGCCGGGCCCGCGGTCATGGCGCTGGCCCGGGGGTTCGACGTCCTGCTCGGAGCAGGAGGGCGACGCCAGGCGGTCCTCCCGGCCTGCGCGGTCGCCGCGCACACCCTGGGAGTGACCTGGCTGAGCCGGGGAGAGGTCCACGGCGGTTCGCCACGAGCGGGCTGGGCGGCGCTGGCCACCACCGCCGCTGCCGCGACCTCGGCCGCGCTGCTGCCCCGCTCCTCCCGCCGCGCGAGCGCCGCCGGCATCGCCTGCGCGGCCGGGTACGCCGCGACCGTCGGCGGGGCGCAGGCCCGCGCCGCGCAGCACCCGGACGCGGGTACCGTCCGCACCGCCACGGGCGTGGGAGTGCGTGGCGTCATCGGACTGCAAGCCGCGCTCGTGGCCAGCACCGGCGCGTTCGGCGTCGCCGCAGCGCTGCTCAGCGCGGGGCCGCTGGCTCGCGTGGCGTCGAAGGTGGTGTCGCCGACATGAGCCTCCGCTTCGGCTACGGCACCAACGGATTCGCCGGGCACCGCTTCGACGACGCCGTGGCGGTGCTGGCCGATCTCGGTTACGACGGGGTCGCGCTCACCCTCGACCAACCTCACCTGGACCCGTTCGCACCCGATCTCGCCGCGCGCACCGACGCCGTCCGCCGACGCCTCGAGTCGCGGGGGCTGGCCGTGGTGGTCGAAACCGGCGCCCGCTACGTCATGAACCCCTGGCACAAGCACGAACCGACGTTGGTCTCCGACACCGACCGGGCCAGGCGCGTCGACTACCTCCGGCGCGCGGTCCGAGTCGCCGAGGAGCTCGGCGCGGAGGCGGTGTCGTTCTGGTCCGGCACGCTGCCGGAGGGCACGTCACCGCAGCAGGGGTGGGACCGGCTCACCAGCGGTGTCGCCGAGCTCCTGGACGAGGCGGAACGACGCGACGTGCGGTGCGCGTTCGAACCCGAACCCGGCATGTTCGTCGACACCCTCGCCGGGGTCACCGAACTGCGCCGCAGGCTCGGCGACCCGTCACGCCTCGCGGTGACCGTCGACATCGGACACTGCGTGTGCAACGAACCGGCACCGCCTCAGGACTGCGTGCGCCAGGTGGGCCACCTCCTCGGCAACGTCCAGGCCGACGACATGCGCCCCGGCGTCCACGAGCACCTCGAGTTCGGCGACGGCGAGGTCGACCTCGCGGCCACCCTCGGCGCGCTCCTCGACGTCGACCACCAGGGACTGGTCAGCGTCGAGCTGCCGCGCCACTCCCACGCCGCGCCCGCGGTCGCCGCGCGCTCGCTGCAGGCGCTGCGCACCGCGGCGACCACCGCCGAACAGGCCCGCGCGACGGAGGTCGCCGGATGAGATCAACCCAGAACGTGACCGACGTGCTCGAACCGGCCGCCCGAACGCGCTGGGCCGAGCTGATCGACGAGGTGGCGGCAAACCCGACCCGGATCGCGGTGCTCTTCCCCGCCGCGGCCAGGGCGATCGCCCGAGGCCCCGTCGACCCGGCCGACCCCGACGGGCTGATCACGCCCCGCGTCGAGGACGAGGTCCGCATCGCCCTGCTGCGGGCCGCAGCGCGCCGGTGGGACACCTCCGAGCTCACCGCCGACCTCACCGCGCTCTACCGGCACGGCGACGCCGAGGAGAAGCGCGCGGTGCTGCGCGCGCTCGATCACCTCGATCTCGGCGACGCGCTCCTACCGCTGGTCCACGACGCGTTGCGCAGCAACGACCTCCGGCTGATCGCCGCAGCCCTGGGAACCTACGCGGCCCGGCACCTCGACGACCACGCCTGGCGCCACGGCGTGCTCAAGTGCTTGTTCACCGGGGTGCCGCTCGACGCGATCGCCGGCATCGCCGAGCGGGGCGACGCCGAGCTGGCGCGCATGGTGCGCACCTACGTCGCCGAGCGACGCGCGGCCGGGCGACCCGTCCCGCAGGACGCGCACCGCGTGCTGCAGCTGTGCACCCCGGACCCAACAGCAGGAGAACAGGACCAGGAGGACTGATGCGCATCTTCGATCCGCACATCCACATGAGCTCGCGCACCACCGACGACTACGAAGCCATGCACGCCGCCGGCGTGCGCGCCGTCACCGAACCGGCGTTCTGGGGCGGGCAGCCCCGCACCAGCGCCGCGACCTTCTGCGACTACTTCGACTCCCTCGTCGGCTGGGAGCGCTTCCGCGCGGCGCAGTTCGGCATCCGCCACCACTGCACGATCGCGCTCAACCCCAAGGAAGCCAACGATCCGCGCTGCCGCGAGGTGCTCGACGCGCTCCCCCGCTACCTCGCCAAGGACGGCGTGGTCGCCGTCGGCGAAGTCGGGTTCGACTCGATGACCTCGGAGGAGGAGAAGGTCTTCGCCCGCCAGCTCGAACTGGCAGCCGAGCACGAGCTGCCGGTGCTGGTGCACACCCCGCATCGCGACAAGGCGGAGGGAACTCGGCGAAGCCTGGATCTGGTCACCGCCTCCGGCCTGCCCCCCGAGCGGGTGCTCATCGACCACCTCAACGAGGTCACCGTCGACCTCGTGGCCGACACCGGCTGCTGGCTGGGCTTTTCCATCTACCCCGACACCAAGATGGACGAACACCGCATGGTGCGGATCTTCGCAGAGCACGGGCTGGACCGGATGATCGTCAACTCCGCGGCCGACTGGGGGCACAGCGACCCGCTCAAGACCGCCAAGACCGGCCGAGCGATGTTCGAGGCCGGCTTCAGCGAGGACGACGTCGACCGCGTCCTGTGGCGCAACCCGGTCGAGTTCTACGGCCAGAGCGGGCGGCTGCTGCTCGACCCGGTCGAGGCGGACCCGACGGCGGCCTTCGAAGGAAATTCGGTGCTGCGCGGTCAACGCCCGCGGTGACCGCGCCACAAGGGGGACCTGCACATGCGCTTCACCCACCGCGACGGCACGAGGATCCACCTCGCCTACTGCACCAACGTCCACCCCGCCGAAGACCTGGACGGACTGCTGCGCCAGCTGCGCGTCTTCGGCGGCGGCGTCCGCGCCGAACTCGGTGTCGACCGGCTCGGCGTCGGGCTGTGGCTGCCTGCCCCGCTGGCCGCGCACCTGGTCGACCACCCCGACCTCGACCGGTTGCGGGACGCGCTGGCGACCTGCGGTCTCGAGGTCGTCACGCTCAACGCGTTCCCCTACCAGAGCTTCCACGCGGACTCGGTCAAGCACGCCGTCTACCAACCGGATTGGACCGATCAGCGCCGCCTGGACTACACGCTGAACTGCGCACGAGTGCTGGCACGACTGCTGCCCGGCGACGTCGCACGCGGCAGCATCTCCACGCTGCCCCTCGCCTGGCGCGAACCCTGGTCTGCCCACCAGCGACGACGCGCCACCGACTCGCTGCGGCAGCTCAACGACGGGCTCGCCGCACTGACCGAGGACACCGGCAAGCACCTCCGCGTCGGGCTCGAACCCGAACCGGGGTGCGTCGTCGAAACCACCGGCGAGGCCATCGACCTGCTCAGCGACGTCAACCCCGACCACGTGGGACTGTGCCTGGACGCCTGCCACCTCGCCGTGGGATTCGAAGACCCCGCCGACTCGGTGCGGCGCCTCACCGAAGCCGGGATCCCGATCGTGAAAACGCAAGCCTCGACGGCATTGCACGCCTGCTCCCCCGCCGAGGAAACCTCCCGGCACGCGCTGGCCTGCTACGCCGAAGACCGCTTCCTGCACCAGATCCGGCAGCGGGGGCCCGCCGGGATCACCGCGCTCGACGACCTGCCGGAGGCGCTGCACGGCGAGCGCTCCTTGCGCGGCGACGGGCCGTGGCGGGTCCACTTCCACGTGCCGATCCACCAGCAGCCGGAACCCCCGCTGGCCTCCACCCAAGACGACCTCGACGCCACTCTGCGCGCCCTGCTCGCCGGGCCCACCGCGCTCACCGACCACGTCGAGATGGAGACCTACACCTGGTCGGTGCTGCCGCAGCACCAGCGGCCGCGAGACGACGCCGAACTGACCGCGGGCCTGGCAGGCGAACTGCGCTGGGTCGCCCAGGCGATGCGACGCGCCGGATTGGAGCCCTCATGACCAAGATCCTGCTGCTCGACGTGGTGGGGCTGACACCGCGCCTGCTCCGCCACGCACCTCGGCTGCGCCAACTCGCCGAACAGGGATGGCACGCACCGCTGGAGACTGTGCTGCCCGCTGTCACGTGCTCGGTGCAATCCACCATGCTCACCGGACTGCCGCCGCGCGACCACGGCGCCGTCGGCAACGGCTGGTACTTCCGGGCTCTCGGTGAGATCTACCTGTGGCGCCAGCACAACGGGCTCGTCACCGGCGAGAAGGTGTGGGAGACGGCCCGACGCACCCGCCTCGGTTATCGCGCGGCCAACGTCTGCTGGTGGTACGCGATGGGCATGAGCACCGACTGGACGATCACCCCGAGGCCCGTCTACCACGCCGACGGGCGCAAGTCCCCGGACTGCTACACCTGGCCACCGCAACTGCACGACGACCTGACCCAGGCGCTGGGCCCGTTCCCGCTGTTCCACTACTGGGGCCCGACCGCGTCGTTGCTCTCCACCGAGTGGATCGTCGCGGCGACCCGGCGGTTGCTGCCCGAAGCCGACCTGACCCTCGCCTACGTCCCGCACCTCGACTACGACCTGCAACGACACGGACCGGACAGTCCCCAGGCGCTCGCGGCCGTGCGCGACGTCGACCGCGCCGTGGCACCGCTGCTCGACGACGCGCAGGAGCAGGGCGCGACGGTCGTGGTGGTCAGCGAATACGGCATCACCACCGCCGCACGACCCGTCGACGTCAACCGCGCGCTGCGCGAAGCGGGCCTGCTGGAGGTCTACACCCAGCACGGCATGGAATACCTGGACCCGTGGACCTCGCGCGCCTTCGCGGTCGCCGACCACCAGGTCGCGCACGTCTACGTCCGCAACGCCGCCGATCTGGCACCGGTGCGCGAGCTCTGCCAGGCCCTGCCCGGGGTCGACCTGGCGCTGGACCGGGCAGGGCAACGCGACTTCGGCATCGACCACCACCGCGCCGGCGAGCTGGTGCTGGTCGCCGAACCGCGCGCCTGGTTCACCTACTACTACTGGCTCGACGACGCACGGGCCCCGGACTTCGCACGCGGCGTCGACATCCACCGCAAGCCCGGCTACGACCCGGCCGAGCTGTTCCTCGACCCCGCCGACCGCACGGTGAAGCTGCGCGCCGCGCTCGGCTTGGTCCGCAAGAAGCTCGGACTGCGCTACGCCATGAACGTCGTGCCGACCAGCGGGCACTGGGTCAAGGGCACCCACGGCCGCCTCCCCGACGACCCGCTAGACGGCCCCGTCCTGCTGTGCAGCGACCCCGCCTCAAGACGAGACCGGATGAGCGCCTCCGCAGTTCGCGACCTCGTCCTCGACCTGGCAGAAGTCCCGCAATCGACCCGGTGAGTCCTCCCGCAACGGCTCTCGGGTGCACGCTCACCGGCGACGAGGGCAGCGATTTCCGCAGGTCAACCGACCCTCTGGTGCCGCACCCGGCGGGCCCGGGTGCGGCAGCGGTCGCGTCACCGCAGGGTCGTGCTGAAGAACGAGGTCAGCTTGTCGAAGGGGATGAGGTTGACCCGGTCGTAGAGGTCGACGTGTCCCGCGCCGGGCACGATCACCAGCTCCTTGGCGCTGCCGGCACGCTGGAAGGCCTCCTCGCTGAACTCCCGCGAGTGCGCGTTCTCGCCGGCGACGAACAACATCGGCCGGGGCGAGATCGTCTCGATGTCCTCCAACGGGTAGAAGTTCATGAACTTGCTGTTGCTGGTCAGCGTCGGATGCGTCGTGGTGTCCGGGCTGAAGCCCCGGGAGGTCCGGTAGAAGTCGAAGAACTCGCGCTCGACCGGCGTCGACTGGTCGTTCAGCTGCTCGGGAGTGCCCGAGGTGTACTCGGTCGGTCCTCCCCGGAACTCCACGTCGCGCTGCTCCGCGGCCTGCCGGAGGGTGTCCTGCCGCTGCTCCGGGGTCACCGAGTGCCCCAGTCCGTTGCGATTGGCGCCGCCCATGTCGTACATGCTGACCGTCGCGACGGACTTGATGCGCGGGTCGATCTTGGCCGCGCTGGTCAGGTCGTTCAGCTCGGTGCCGCACTTCGGCGCGAACTGCGATTCCAATCGCTTCCCGCTGATCTCGCGCGATCACGGATGCTCGCCGACGGTCGTCCCGAACCACTCGTGGAGGCGCTGATCGCCGCCTCGGTGCGGCGACCGGAGTCCCCTCTCGTCACCGATCACGTTGAGCGCCTCGCTGGCCACCCGGCCGGCACCTTCGCGAGGTGGGCCATCGACCACGCGCCCGAGTTCACCTGACGACAACCCCGGAACACCGCTGAGCGCCGCCCGACCGATCTTCAGGTGCCGTGCAGTTCGTCGAGGAGGGCGAAGCCGTCCTGGATCCACGCCAGTTCGGTGCGGGCGCGCGCGATCAGGCCGTCGTAGGCGTAGATCTTGTAGCGGACGGTCAGCTCGGCCTCGCGCTCGCCCAGCTTGGCGATCCGCGCCGCCAGAGTGGGGTGGGTGCGGTCGGCCAGGGTCGCCCGGGTGTCCTCGAGCATCGCCAGGTGCTCCTCCCAGTACGCCTGCTGCTGCCGCAGCTGCTCGCGCACCGCTTCGGGGTCGGCGAAGTCGAAGTACGCGGCCTTCAGGTAAGCGGGGTCGCGCTGCCACTGCGGCACCTGCGGCGATTCCATCCACTCCCGGAACTCGGCCAGGCCCGCGTCGGTGACGTGGTACTCCTTCTTGGTCGCCTTCTTGCCCCAGGGAACCTCGACCGAGGTCAGCAGCCCGTCGCGCTCCATCCGGTTGAGCGCGGGGTAGATCTGCGAGTCCGGGGCGTGCCAGACGTGCGCGACCGAGCGGCTGAAGCTCTTCGAGATGTCGTACCCGGTCATCGGGCGACCGGTCAGCAGCGCGATCAGCGCATATCGCAGCGACAAGATGACCTCCCTCCCGGAGCGGCCACGCTATCCACCCTTGCCAACTCACTATATCCATAGATAGCTTGTGGCTCACGCAACAGATACCTCTCTCCATAGGGAGTTGGCCAATGACGCTGACAACCCCCGCCCCGGTGGACGCCGCAGCTCCGACCACGGCCACGGCGAAGATCTTCAACCACCCCCGCAACGCCTGGTACGTGGCGGCCTGGGACCACGAGGTCACCGGCAAGCAGCCGCTGGCGCGCACCGTCGCCGGGGTTCCGCTCGCGCTGTGGCGCAACGCCGAGGGGCGCGCCGTCGCACTGGCCGACGCCTGCTGGCACCGGCTCGCACCGCTGTCGCAGGGCACGATCCTCGGCAACGAGCTGCAGTGCCCCTACCACGGCCTGCGCTACAACTCGACCGGCCGCTGCACCGCCATGCCCGCGCAGGAGACGATCAACCCAAGCGCGGTCGTGCCCTCCTACCCCGTCGTCGAGCGCTACCGCTACGTCTGGGTGTGGGTCGGCGACCCCGACCTCGCCGACCCGGCCACCGTGCCCGACATGCACCAGATGGACGACCCGTCCTGGGCCGGTGACGGCGAGACCATCCACGCCGAATGCAACTACCAGCTCGTCCTCGACAACCTCATGGACCTCACCCACGAGGAGTTCGTGCACTCCTCGAGCATCGGCCAGGAGGAGCTCTCCGAGTCCGAGTTCGACGTGACCCACGAAGGCGACACGGTCACCGTCACCCGCTGGATGCGCGACATCGACGCGCCGCCGTTCTGGTTGAAGAACATGCGCGACAAGTTCCCCGGGTTCGAGGGCAAGGTCGACCGCTGGCAGATCATCACGTTCCAGGCCCCGGCCACGATCTGCATCGACGTCGGTGTCGCCAAGGCCGGCACCGGCGCGCCTGAGGGAGACCGCAGCCAGGGCGTCAACGGCTACGTCATGAACACCATCACCCCCGAAACCGACCGCACCTGCCACTACTTCTGGGCGTTCATGCGCAACTACTGCCTGGACAGCCAGACCATCACCACCCAGCTGCGCCAAGGCGTGCACGGCGTCTTCGGCGAGGACGAGGACATGCTGCGCGCCCAGCAACGCGCCATCGACGCCAACCCGCAGCACGAGTTCTACAGCCTCAACATCGACGCGGGCGGGATGTGGGTCCGCCAGATCCTGGAGCGGATGCTGGCCGCCGAAGGGCGGCCGTCGGCGGCTCCCGCCGCAGGCAGGGGCGCCTGATGGCCGCCCAGTCGCAGTCCCGCTGGCAGCGGGCGCAGGTCGTCGACGCCGAGCTCGTGGCCGACGGCGTCCGCCGGATCGTGCTGGAGGTCGAACATCCCGAACACGCCGCACCCGGCACGCACGTCGACGTCGCCCTGCCCGCCCAGGACCGGCAGCTGATCCGCTCCTACTCCGTCGTGCGCTCCGAGGACGGGGGCCGCCGGCTCACCCTCAGCGTGCAGCTCTCCCCCACCTCCCGAGGTGGTTCGCAGGCCGTGCACGCACTGGCCGTCGGCGACGAGCTCACCACCACCGGACCGGTGCAGAGCTTCCCGCTCGCGGTCGGCGCCGGTCGTTACGTCCTGGTCGCCGGCGGTATCGGCATCACCGCGCTGGTCGCGATGGCCTCGGCGCTGCGCCGCCGCGGCGCCGACTACGAGCTCGTGCTCGTCGGCCGCAGCCGTCGGGTCATGGCCTACCTCGACGAGCTCAGCGCCGAGCACGGCGATCGGCTCCGGGTGCATGTCGACGACGAAGCAACGCCGCTGTCGGTGCCCGGCCTGGTCGGCGAGATCGCCGCGGCACCCAACGCCGCCACCACCGAGCTCTACATGTGCGGCCCGATCGGCCTGATGGACGCGATCAGGTCCAGCTGGACCGAGCACGCGCTTCCGCAGACCAACCTGCGGTTCGAAACCTTCGGCTCCAGCGGCCGTTTCGACGCCGAGGAGTTCCTGGTCCGTCTCCCCCAGCTCGACCGCGAGGTCGCCGTCGCAGCCGACACCTCGATCCTGGACGCCCTCAACGCTGCCGGGGTCGAGACCCTCTCGGACTGCCGCAAGGGCGAGTGCGGACTCTGCCTGGCCAAGGTCGTCGAGGTCGAGGGCACCATCGACCACCGCGACGTCTTCCTCAGCGACGCGCAGAAGCAGCGCTGCACCAACCTGTGCCTCTGCGTCTCCCGCGCGGTGGCCGGCTACACCGGCGACCACGCATCCGTCACCCTCCACCTCACCTGATCCGGGCACAACGGATCCCTCACCCCTGGACACTTCCATGACCCTCACGGCACGCATCGGCGCGGCGCCCATGTCCGGCTACCAATGGCTGATCGTCGCGCTCTGCACCTTCATGAACTGCCTCGACGGGTTCGACGTCATGGCAGTCGCGTTCACCGGCCCCTCGGTCACCGAGGAGTTCGGCCTCAACGGTTCCCAGTTCGGACTGCTGGTCTCGGTCGGCCTGATCGGCATGGCGCTGGGATCGATGCTGCTGGCACCCTTCGCCGACCTGATCGGGCGCCGCCCGCTGATCCTGATCAGCCTCGTGCTGGGCACGATCGGCATGTTCGGCGCCGCGATGGCCCCCTCGGTGCTGGTGATGGGCCTGTTCCGGCTCGTGACCGGCATCGGCGTGGGCGGCATCCTGGCCAGCACCAACGTGATCGCCAGCGAGTTCTCCAACACCAAGAACCGCGGGCTCGCCATCGGCATCTACACCGCCGGGTACGGCATCGGCGCGACCCTCGCGAGCGTCGTCGCGAAGTCCACGGTGGGCGGTGACTGGCGGATCGTCTTCTACGCCGGCGGTTTCGGAACGCTGCTCGCCCTCATCGTCATCGCCGTGCTGCTGCCCGAGTCCGTCGCGTTCCTCGAGCAGCGCCGTCCCAGCGGTGCCCTGGAGCGCATCAACCGGACCCTGGCGCGCATGGGGATGGACCCCATCAGCACCCCCGACCTCGACCAGGCCAGTTCCGCCCGGAAGGACGCCGGGCAGGCCGGTTCGGGCTGGCTCAAGCAGCTGCTCGCCCCCACCGTCCTGCTCTGGATCATCTTCATCACGATCATGTTCGGCTTCTACTTCGTCAACAGCTGGACCCCCACCCTCCTCGCCGAGGAAGGGCTCTCGAAGACCGCTGCGGTCACCGCCGGGATGGCGATCTCGATCGGCGGCACCGTCGGCTCCGTGCTCTACGGCCTGGCCGCCCGGCTCCGCCCGCCGCGGGTCGTGCTGATCGGGTTCTCGCTGCTGTCGGCCGCGATGATGGTCGTGTTCATCCTGAGCACCTCGATCCTGTGGCTCGGGTTCGGCATCGGCGTCCTCGTCGGCGCGCTGATCAACGGCTGCATCGCCGGCGCCTACACCGTCGGCCCGCCGCTGTACCCCTCCCACCTCCGCAGCGTCGGCATGGGCTGGGCGCTCGGCATGGGCCGGATCGGCGCGATCCTGTCCCCGACCATCGCGGGGCTGCTCAAGGACGCCGGCGCCTCGGCGACCCAGCTCTACATCGGCGCCGCCGCCGTCGTCGCGCTCTGCGCGCTCGCCTTGGTCGCCGTGCGCAAGCACGACCCGGACTCCACCCCGGCGGCCGCGGAACCGGCCGCGGCCTGAGGCATCTGGCCCTGGCCCGCCGCAGCCACGGCGGGCCAGGGTTCCCCTGGTGTTTCACCCGTTCGAGAGCAGGCTGTGGTGACTTAATCCCTTGGGCAGCACGTCAGACGATGGGGAGCGTTGGCGGCGTTGACTGAAATCCGAGGAAGGAACCACATGAGCACCATCACCACCGCTGACGGCACGGAGATCTACTACAAGGACTGGGGTTCGGGCACGCCGATCGTGTTCAGCCATGGCTGGCCGCTGTCGGCCGATGACTGGGACGCCCAGATGTTGTTCTTCGTGCAGCGCGGCTACCGGGTGATCGCCCACGATCGCCGCGGGCACGGGCGCTCCAGCCAGCCGGGCGATGGTCACGACATGGACCACTACGCCGACGACCTCGCTGCGCTGACCGCTCACCTCGATCTCACCGACGCCATTCACATCGGTCACTCGACCGGCGGCGGCGAAGTGGTCCGCTACCTGGCCAGGCACGGCGAGGCGCGGGTGTCCAAGGCCGCCCTCATCAACGCGGTCCCGCCCTTGATGGTCAAAACCGGTGCCAATCCGGAGGGCCTTCCCCAGGAGGTCTTCGACGGGTTCCAGGCAGATCTGGCCGCCAATCGCTCGCAGTACTACCGCGACATTCCCGCAGGCCCCTTCTACGGATTCAACCGGCCCGGTGTGGAACCGCGAGAAGCCCTCATCCAGAACTGGTGGCGCCAGGGGATGATGGGCGGCGCCAAGGCTCACTACGACGGCGTCGTCGCGTTCTCACAAACCGACTTCACCGACGACCTCAACAAGATCACCGTGCCGGTCCTGGTGATGCACAGCGAAGACGACCAGATCGTCCCGTACCAGAACGCGGGGCCCTTGTCGGCGAAACTGCTGCAGCACGCGACGTTGAAGACCTACCACGACCTCCCGCACGGCATGCCCACCACGCACGCCGAGACGATCAACTCCGAACTGCTGACGTTCCTGTCCGACTAGGCCGGACGGCAGCGTCCTCAGGCACCCACCTCCGGAGGTGACGACCCGCTCAGCCCCTGCTCCAGTGGAGTCCCGTCCAGTCGCGTTAACGTGGCAGCTGACTCCAGCCCGGAGCTGGGGCTGTGCCGGTGTCGAGGAGGAGCGCGGCGATGGACGGCGAGGCCTTGCAGGAAGCGGCCCGGAAGTGCGCCCAGAACCTGCCGGGCACCGACCTCTACACCTTCGAAGAGGGGTGGCAGGCCGCCCGGGTGCGCACGAAGTGGTTCATGCTGATGACCACAGTTCCCCAGCACCCCCGCGCACGCGACGCACGAGCGGTAGCAGGCCAACCCGTCGTCATCGTCAAGGCCGACCCCGACGACGCGGTGGGCCTCCGCGAGGCCCACGTGGAGATCACCCCCGGCTACCACATGAACAAGAAGCACTGGATCACCCTCGGGCCGGGAGATGCCATCACCGACGAGCTGGTCGACGAACTCGTGACCGACTCCTACCGCCTCGTCCTCGAAACCCTCCCCCGCTCCCAACGCCCCACCGACCTCGACGCCGGATGAACGGGAAGGGCGACGTGCGAGCCGTCGGGTTTGGCCGGATCCTGGGGGACGGTCACAGCAACCCACCCGGTCGACCAGGAAGGACCGCAATGAGCACCACGCGCACCGCACACACCACCTGGGAAGGCACCCTGCTGGAGGGCACTGGCACGGTGTCCCTGGACTCCTCCCAGATCGGGCAGTACCCGGTGTCCTGGCCGTCCCGCGCCGAGGAGCCCAACGGCAAGACCAGCCCCGAGGAGCTCATCGCCGCCGCCCACTCCAGCTGCTACTCGATGGCGCTGTCCAACGGCCTCACCCAAGCCGGCACGCCACCCACCAGGCTCAACACCAAAGCAGAGGTCACCTTCAAACCGGGCGCGGGCATCACCGGCATCCACCTCACGGTCCAGGCCGAGGTACCCGGCATTGACGCGGAGGCCTTCACCAAAGCAGCCGAGGACGCCAAGGCCAACTGCCCGGTCAGCCAAGCCCTCGCAGGCACGACGATCTCCCTCACAGCCTCACTGACCTGACCCCCTGCGCAGTTCGTGCCTCACACGAAATCACGTGTGGGGCACGAACTCTGCGCAGCATCCGACTCCCGACCAGTTTCAAGACAAGTCGACGCAACCAAAGTATTGCGTGCACGCTACGAAAGAATCGTGCGATGTATGCGATCTGCGGATTCGCCGGTCGTAGCCGTGCCCTTAGCTTGGTCGTGCCGCGCCTTCAGGCGCGGCATACCGGAAGACACGCTGAGGGGATCACGTTGATGAGAAACATATTCCGAGCAGCGACCGTCGGCGCCAGCGTCGTGACCGCAGCCATTGGCCTCCCACTGCTGGTTTCCGCGCCGGCGCAGGCCACCACGTATCAATGCTTGGAAGTTCTGCGGGACCGGAACTACGAAATCGGCCCGAAGGTCACAGGAGTGTGCGAAAACGCCGCGCAGGACTGGTACTACGCATCCATGCAATGCCCACGCGATCTCCAGATCCTGGGCGTCAAACCGAACGACGCCACGTTCGCCTGCGAATACGCGCAAGAAAGCTAGCACGAGCCCCCGGGGACTCAATCGTTCAAGCAGTTCAAGAAACGACGCGCGCGGGACGAGTCGAAGTGCCCCGAAGGTTTCCTCCGGGGCACTTCTGCCGAACGTATGGCCGTGGGGAATGGTCGCCGGGCATCAGCAGCGAGGACTGGTTGTGGCATAACCGGCCCCCACGTCTCACAGCCCGAACGCTCCATCTTCGATCAGGATCACCAGGCCGATGCCGATCAGGACCACGGGCAGCACGATGTGACCCCAGCGCGACAGGGAGCGAGCGATCACGGGACGGGTGGCGAAGTACCGTCCTGCGGCACACCACACGGCTACCAGAAGCAGGAACACGACCGCGAACACGGCCAGCCCGCCTGAGCCGACGGTGGCGAAAACCGGGACGTAGACCCCGATGTTGTCTCCGCCGTTGGCCAACGTCACCGCGGCGACCGCCCACATCTTCGGGCCCTCGCCCGCGCTCGGGATCTCTCCCTCATCCCCGTTCTGGTGCTCGCGCCACACCGACCACCCGGCGCGGATACCCAACAGCAGCGGAAGCAACCCGAGGTACGGGAGAGCCGCCTCGGGCAGCAGACCGGCGCCGAGCGCACCGACGACCGCCGCGGCCAGAATCGCGCCGAAGCCCAGATACTGCCCGGCCACCACCCGCACAGCACCCGCAGGGTGACCAGCGGCTTGGCCGAAGAACAGCGCCAGGATCACGACGTCATCGATGTTGGTCACCGCGAACATGCCCACGGCCTGCCCGACCAGCGTCAGCTCCACCGCAACCTTCCCACCGCATCCCTCTGCCGCGGCGATCCCACGTGGTCGATGGCGCCTGCGCGAACCACCGCTCTGCTTCCCTCAGCATCCGTCTCGTGACGTCGGTGCTAGGTCGCCAACGCCTCCGTCGGTGCTTCGGTGCGGTTGGGTTCGTTGAGCAGGCCGAAGGAGAAGCCGAGCGCCGCCCACATGCCGGCGAGTTCCGCGAGTGACGCGAGCCGGAACTGCCACAACAACGCGGCGGGAACGTCGGCCGGTATCGGATCGGGGTTGGCAGGCCAGGCCCACAGCGCAACGCCGGTGAGGACTACCGTCGCTGCCGCGGTGGCGGTGACCGACGAGCTCGGACTCCACCCGCGCGCGGCCAAGTAGCCGCGCAGGTGATGGGCTGCGAGCACGATCACGATCCCTGCGGCGATGAACGAGAAGTACGCCAGCGTGCGGCCCGACACCGACTCGGTCTCACCGACACCGGGCGGGTTCGCCGGGTACTTCACCGCGGGCAGCAGCGACACCGCGAAGAATCCCACCGCGGTCAGCTGCAGGCTGCGCCCGAAGTCGGTGCGCGCGGTCATCCGATGCCGGACGCTGGCGAACACCACCGCGAAGATCACACCGATGGCCACGCCCACCAGCACGGCGGCGACCATGCCGCCGACCACCTGGACAGGCCGGGAGAACATCTCCTCGTGCGCGTGCTCGCCCGAGGCGTGCGAGCGCGCTTCCTCGATCCCCAGCGATGCCTGGAGCGGGGCTTGCACCAGCAGCATTGACATCAGCGCTGCGGTCAGACCGGCGAACGCACCCGCGAGCAGACCGCGCCGGAGGACCGCGTTGAACGGCGAGCTCATCACACCCCCGCTCAGTGGCACGGAACGCCGAGGGCGTGCCTGCCGTCGTGGGTGAACTCGTGCACGACATCGGCGGCCTGCGCGAGCAGGAGGCCGTTGTCCTGCAACACGACGTACAAGCCCACCAGGGCGAACGCGGCGAGCGCCCAAGCCCAGGCCGGAACGTGGATCCGCGGTGCGGCAGCGGACAGCGCAGGAGCGGTCATGTCGAATCCTCTTTCCATCTCTCGTGGAACTCGGTGCGTGCCGCAGCCGGTCTCCTGGCTTCCGGATCGACGCTTCCCCTGGCCTTCCCAGTCACCTGCCGGCGTCCAGTGGCGTTGTCGGGGTCGCTTCCCGGTCACAGTGGCGAGGACCACGCCGGATTTCCACCGGCTTCCCGTGCACTGCGGCATCCGGAACGGTAGAGGGAGATCGGGGCGGGCACAACAGCCGATCCAGCGACGAACGTCACCGCGCGGCTCGCGCACGCCGGCGTTCAGGTGCAATGGCCTCGTGGACGATTCGACCGCTCGCCTGCTCGCCCGCTGCACCCGATCGCTCGCTCGGGCACCCGAGCAGCCTGCGAAACTCGTGCCGTGGCCGGAGTTCTGCCGTCCGCTTTCGGGCCTGCTGTCCTGCAACGTGCGGGAATGGCAGCGGCTGGGCGGTTTTCACCACCACCGGGCGGCAACCGTTCTCGTCGCCTTCCGCGCGTCCTGGCTCGCGTTGTGCGCGACGGTTCCCGAACACCACCTGGGTCTGCCCATCCCCTCGCTGACCACCGCACACGCCGCGCTCGACGATCGGGGAATGTTGCTAGGACTCGCCCTCGATTCCCGGAGCACTCAACACGCCTGGTGGGCCACCGTTTCCGAATTCCTCTCACCCCTCACCGAAGGGCTGGCCTCCCTGGACGGCCCGCCACCCGGCAGCGACCAGTACTGGGGAAACGCGGTCGGCTTGATCGGTGAAGTGCTCCGGCGCATGGCCATCGACGGAGCCGGCGGGAACGTCTTCGACACCGCCGTCGAGCTGCGCGGCGCCACCGGACGCGAGGACCTGCTCGACCTCAGCGCCACACCACGGGGTCTGCACTCCCGGCGCCGGACTTGCTGCCAGCTGTGGCGCGCCAACGCCGGGTATTGCACCGAGTGCGTGCTCCACAACGCACCCCGATCCAGGCGGAACCAACGCGGGTGAGCCTCAACCGATCAGGACACCGGTAGCCCGACGAGGGCTGCTGCGGCGCCGAGTCCGGCGCAGATCCCCAACACCCGCAGCATCGGCCAGCGCAGGGCGAACACGAGCACGAGAGCGATCGCGGTGATGGCGGCTGCGACGGGTCGCACGCTGGCCAGATCGGGCAGGTTCAGCGCCAGGGGCCCGACTCGCTGGAGATGCGTACCGGCGAACAGGGTGTGGCCTGCGAAGTACAGGGCGAGGTTGGCGATCACACCGACCACAGCAGCGGTGATGCCGGTCAGCGCAGCCGACAGCGCGTGGTTGTGGCGGAGGCGTTCGACGTGCGGGGCGCCCAGCAGGATGAACAGGAAGCACGGCACGAACGTCACCCACGTCGTCAGCAGCGCGCCCAGCACGGCGGCGACCCACGGGTTGAGCGTCCCCGGGTTGTTGTAGGCGCCGAGGAAGGCGACGAACTGCACCACCATGATCAGCGGTCCCGGCGTCGTCTCGGCCAACGCCAGGCCCCGCACCATGTCCGACGCCGACAGCCAGCCGTAGACCTCCACGGCGCGCTGCGCGACGAAGGCCAGCACGGCGTAGGCGCCACCGAAGGTGACCAGGGCCGTGCCGGAGAAGAACACCCCTTGCGTGGTGAACACGCTGCCCGCACCGGTGAACAGGGCGACCGCTGCGACCGGCAGCGCCCAGGCAATCAGGCCGACAGCCAGGATCTGCAGCCCGCGGCGCAGCGAAGGGGTCTCGTGGTGCAGGGCGTCGTCGGACATCAACGGTGCCGCACCGTCATCGGCGCCGTTGCTCTCGGCGCGGTTCATGATGTGCGGAGCGAACCGGGCCAAGAGCCAGCCGATCAGGCCGGCGACGGCGATGACGATCGGGAAGGCGATGCCGAGCACGGCGATGGCCACGAACGCTCCGCCGGCCAGCGCGACGAGCGCGGGATGGCCCAGCGCTCGCCGTCCCACCCGGACCACGGCCTGGGCGACGATGGCCACCACCGCCGGCGCCAGACCGGCGAAGATCGCGGTGACCGCGGTCGTGTCACCGAAGGCCACGTAGATCGCCGACAACCCGAGCAACGCGACCACACCGGGAAGCACGAACAGGACCCCGGCGACCAGGCCACCGCGCAGACCGTTGAGCAACCATCCGATGTAGATCGCCAGCTGCTGAGCCTCCGGCCCAGGCAACAACATGCAGTAGTTCAGCGCGTGCAGGAACCGCCGCTGACCGATCCAGCGCTTCTGCTCCACCAAGGTCCGCTGCATCACCGCGATCTGCCCAGCAGGACCACCGAAGGTCTGCAACGAGATCCCGAACCACGTGCGCACCGCCTGCCGGAACGGCACCAGGTCGGTGTCGGGCTGCGGCGCTTCCTCGGTCGCATCGGGGTGCGCGTTGCGGCCACGGGCCGAATCGTGCGTCATCGACGGTCATTCCTCCAGTGGGGCGGCGCGACTTGATCAGGCGGGTTCGCGACCGAGAAGGGTCGCGCGGCGGAAGTACTCGTAGAGCCCGTCGAAGATCGGGCCGGTGTGGACCAGCACCTCTTCGTCGTCGCAGACCATCGACAAAGCCCGCAGCGCCACGTCGAACCCAGGCGCTTCGGGAGCGTCGTAGCGCTCGTCGTCGATGTCGGCTTCGTGGATGATCTCGGCGATGCGCCACAGCACTGGATCGCTGATCTCGTAACGGCGCAGGATGGTCTCGAAGCTGCAATCGCCCTGGTGGTGCGACAGTTCAACCCCGCGCATGTCGAACGGCGTCGCATCCTCGGGCAACTCGGCCGGGTCGGCGACGAACACGAACTGCGCTTCGGCATCGACAGCGCGCCGGATCAACCAGGCGCACGCCGCCCGGTCGATGTGGATGTTCGCTCGCGTGGCCCACTTCATCGCGCCGTGCCGATGCGCCGGTTGGCCAGTTGCTGTCGGCCCACCGCTCGCGGAAGTCCGAACCGCGCACCGACAGCTCTCCGCGGGGGTATAGATCGAGCCCCCGAACCTGGATCGCGAGCGGTTGTCACACAGGGATGTTCAGGGTGTCGCGGACGGCTGTGGACACTTCGCCGCGCAGCCGCGCGAATTCGGCGGAGCCGCGCAGCTCGTCGGCGGAGCATCCGGTGCGCGGCAACGGCACCGGCAGGTCCAGGGTGACTTGGCCGGGACGGTCGCTGAGCACGATGACCCTGGTGGCCAGGAACACCGCCTCGTCCACGCTGTGGGTGACGAACACCGCGCCCTGCTCGGCTCCGTCGGTCAGCGAGCGGAGGTCTTCCTGGAGCCGTTCCCTGGTCAGGGCGTCCAGGGCGGCGAAGGGCTCGTCGAGCAGCAGCAGGCTCGGTCGCCCGGCCAGTGCCCGCGCGATGGCGACACGCTGCTGCTGGCCACCGGAGATCTCCCAGACGTGGCGGTCACCGACCTCAGCCAGGCCGACCCGCTCCAGCAGCTCCGCGCGCCGGGCGGGGCGGTCCTGCCTGCGCACTCCCGCCCAGCGCAGCGCCGCGTCGAGGTTGCCGTTCACCGTGCGCCACGGGAACAGGCGCGGTTGCTGGAACACCACGCCCACATCTCGCCCCGGCACCGGCGGTCGGCCGTCGAGCGCCACGGTGCCGCTGGTGGTGTGCTCGAAACCGGAGACGAGCCGCAACAACGTGCTCTTGCCGGAACCCGACGGGCCGACGATCACGACGAACTCGCCTCGGTGCAGGCGCAGGTCCAGCGACCCCAGCGCGGTGATGGCGCCCGCGCCGCGCCCGTAGCTGCGCACCGCTTCGTTGATCTCGACGAGTGGTTGTTCAGGCGGCATCGGCGGGCTCCGGGATGCGGAGGGCGTTCTGGAACGCGCTCAGGTCGGGCACCGCGTCGATCTTCTTCTGCCGCAGCAGGAATTCCGCGGTGTCGCGCAGCCGCTCGGCCAGCGCTCCCGGGGCTCGCGGGGTGCCGAAGTACTCCGGGCTGCGCTGCGCGGCCAGGTCGAGGTAGATGTTCTGCTTGAGCTGCGCGAGCGCGTCGTCGACGCTGCTGCCGATCTGCTTGCTCACGGCCTGCGCGACCACCGCCGGATCGGTGCTGATCTGCTTGATCGCCGCGTTGGTCGCCTTCAACCAGGCCGAGGCGACCTGCGGTTGCCGCGCGAGGAAATCCCGTCCCGCCACGGCGAAGGTCAGCGTCGGCGTGCCGGAAGCCGCCAGCTGCGCGCTGTCGACGAGCGTGGTCCCGGTCTTCTGCAGGCTGGTCAGCGTCGGCGTCCACACGTAGGCGCCGTCGATGTCCCCGCGTTCCCACGCCGCCAGGATGTTCTGCGGCTCCAGGTCCACGAGCGTGAGCGCACCGGGATCGACCCCGTTGCGCTGCAGGCTGGCCAGCAGGCTGTAGTGCGCGGTGGAGCTGAACGGTGCCGCGATCTTGCGGCCGGGCAGGTCCCGGATCGAACCGATGCCGCGATCCGGGCGCACGACCAACGCCTCGCTGGTGCCGATGACGTTGAGCAGTTCGATCACCTGGTACGGCACGGCCAGCGGCGGGCTGATCGCCTGCGCCACCGGGCTGCTCCCGATCACCGCCAGGTCCAGCGCACCGCTGAGGAAGGCGGTGTTGATGCTCGCGCCCGAGTCGAACGCGGTCCACTCGAACTTGAAGTCCGGGAACTGGTTCTCCAGCGTGCGCTGATCCTTGACCAGCAGCGTGCTGTCGGCGAAGTTCTGGTAGGCGATCCGGATGGTCTTGGCCTTCTCCTCGGCCGACTCGCCACCGACTCCGCAGGCGGCGAGGACGGGAGCGGCCGCGGCGACGCCGAACAGACCCAGGACGTCGCGCCGCCTCATCGTTCTGCGGGAAAAGTTCAGGGACAACGGTATTTCCTCTCAGGAAGGACGACGAGGCGGTCAGGTCCGGCTGCGCCACGGCGACAGCGACTGGCGTGCCGCGACGATGAGCAGGTCGATGATCAGCCCCGTGATGCCGATAACGAACAGGCCGAGGATCACCACGGCCGTTTGGTTGTAGCGCTGGGCGTTGAGCACCATGCCGCCGATTCCGTCCGCACCGTTGACGGTTTCGGCAGCCACGACCGATCCGTAGGCGATGCCGACGGCGATCCGGATCCCGGTGAGGATCTCGGGCACCGAGGCCGGCAGGAAGACCGAGGCGTACACCTGCCAGCGGTTCGCGCCGAGCGCTTGGGCCGCCTCCACGTACTGCCTGCTGACCCCGGCGACCGCCGCAGCCGTGGCGACGGCCACCGGTGGGCAGGCCGCCACCATCAGCAGGTAGACCTTGGGCTCCTCGTCGATGCCGAACCAGATGACCAGCAGGCTCAGGTACGCCAGCGGCGGCAGCGCCCGCACGAAGGTGACCAGCGGCTCCAGCACCACGCGCACCGCAGGCGTCAGGCCCATCACCAGGCCGAGCACGACGCCGATCAGCACGCCGTAGCCGACGCCGTAGGCGAGCCGTCGCAGGCTCACCGCCAGCCGCTCGAGCAGGGTGTGGCCGGCGTAGCCGTCCTGCCCGTTCGCCGGGTCGCTGGTGGACAGCAGCTGCGCCCACACCTGCGCGGGCGCGGGCACGATCTGCTCGGGCCAGATCCGCAGCACGGCCACGAGCTGCCACAGCAGGACCAGCAGCACCACCGCGCCCAGACCGAGCAGCGGCCCGCTCAACGCTTTCCACGCCTGCGGCGACCCGCGAACACCGCTGAGCACCTGCCGGGGCTTCTCCAACTCCTTGAGCACAGCGCGGAACCTATGGGCGTCTCGCACATCGTGGCAACGCATCCCGCAATCCGGGAGAGGCGCCCTCTGGGGCGGCCGGTGGCCTGCTGCCGGGGCGACCGACTCGGGCAGGACTGCGAGGCCTCGCCCAGACGCGTGTGGGACCATGCCAGGCGTGAGCGAGTCGATGTCGAGCCCGAGCAGAACCGGTGCGCAGGCCGTCGAGCGCGCCCTGACCGTGCTGCGCGCCCTGGAAGACAGCGAAGAGCCCCTCGGCGTCACCGAACTGGCCCGGCAAACCGAGCTCACCCTCAGCACGGCCCACCGCCTGGCGAGGACGCTGACCGACAGCGGGCTCCTGGCCCAGGACCCGATCACCGAGCGCTACCAGCTCGGCCCGACCCTGGTCGTCCTCGGTGAGAAGGCCGCCCAGCGCCTCGGCTACGACCAGGTGCTGCCGATGCTCCGCGAGCTGTCCGCAGCCACCGGCGAATCCATCAACCTGGGCATCCGCACCGGAGATGACGTCCACGTCGCGCTGCACGTGCCGTCACCGCAACCACTGCGGTTCGACCAGCCCGCCGGCACTACGGTGCCGCTGCACGTGTCGGCGATGGGAAAGTGCCTGCTCGCCCACGTCGGCGAGATCGAGGACCAGGTCAACGGCCTGGGCAGCCTCCCGCGCGTCACCGACCGCTCGATCACCCAGCGCAACAAGCTCAAGGCCGAGCTCGAGCTGGTGCGGGAACGCGGCTGGGCCCTCAACGACGAGGAGCGCAACCCCGGAGTCCGCGCCATCGCCGTGCCGGTGCTGCGCGACGGAACCGCCGTGGCCGCGATCGCGGTCCAGGGCCCCACGATCCGGCTCACCGAGGACCGCCTCGACGACATCGCCGCCCAGCTGCGCAGCACGGCCCAGACCGTGGCCCCCGGGCTCGGCCGCAAGGTCATCGATCAGACCGTGTCCGGCTCCGACCCGGCGTAGCGGTTGGCCGGTCCGGGCCACCGTGCTGGCGAACTGCTGGCACGACGGGGTCCACGCGCGCCTCGAGGCCGGAAAGCAGGACCAGGTACCGGTGACCGTGCGGTGCCCGATCTTGCTGGCTCTCAACCGCTCGCGCCTGGCGAGACCCACGACGACATCGCTCGGCCGAGTCCCTGCCCAGTGCCGGTGACCACGACGGCCTGATCTGCGCAGCGACCCGGCATGCCCTCCTGCACTGGCGGGCAACTCAGGCCGCGGAGCGGCGGATCCCCTTCGGGACGTCGTGAGTAACCAGTGCTCGCGTCCAGGTACGTCGAGGACCGCAGACACACAGGACGACTGAGCGGGAAACCTCGGTCCACTTCGGACCACACCGAATCGCTCCAGCAGGCGGGCACTCCTTCCGACCACCCCGCGCAAGCGGACGCGCAGGCTCCCCGAGGTCTCCACTCGCCACCGAAGAGGGCCAACATCGCGCAGGTCAGCGCCATTCGGGCCTGCGGGATCAGGCGGAGCTGGAAACGCGTGGTTGCCAACCCCTCCGAGTAACATGTTACTGTACGGCCGCCGGTGACTTGCCCCACGATTCAACTCGGGCACAACCCGCACAGGTCCGCCTGCGGCAGGTCGTCACCGCCGATCACCTCGAAGGGAGAAAGCACGGTGACGACCGCGTCCACCGAGGACACCCGCGCGCGTCTGCGCACCGACCGCGCTGCGCTGGGCGCCTACGTTTCCGATGCCTCGATCTTCCGCCGCGTCCCCCGAGCCGTCCTCGAACCCCGGACCCTGGCCGAGATCCGGGCCGGGGTGCTCATCGCGCAGGAGGAGGGCTGGCCGATCACCGTCCGCGGCGGCGGGACCTCGGTGGCCGGGAACGGGATCGGCGAGGGCCTGATCATCGACACCTCCCGGCACTTCAACCGCATCCTCGACATCGACCCGGAAGCGCGCACCGCCCGGATCGAACCCGGCGTCGTCTGCGACGCCCTGCGCGAGGCGGCAGCCCCCTACGGCCTGACCTACGGGCCGGACCCCTCGACGCACAGCCGGTGCACCGTCGGCGGCATGATCGCCAACAACGCCTGCGGCTCCCACTCCCTGGCCTGGGGCACCGCCGCGGACAACGTCGTCGAGCTCACCGTCATGCGCGCCGACGGCGAGCTGGTCACGTTGAAGCGAGGCGGGACGAGCGATCCCGAACTCGACCGAGCCCTGATGCACCTGCGGGACGAGAACCTCGCGCTGCTGCGCACCACCCTGGGCAGATTTCCCCGGCAGGTCTCCGGATACGGGCTGCACCACCTGCTCCCGGAGAACGGATTCGACACGGCCAAGGCCTTCGCGGGCTCCGAAGGAACCTTGGGCATCATCGTCGAGGCCCTCGTCCAACTCGTTCCCACACCGACATCCACCGCCCTGGCCGTCCTGGCGTTCCCCACCGTGTTCGACGCCGCCGCAGCCGCACCACAGACCCGGCGCCCCGGAGTGGTGACCTCCGAGGGCATGGGCGGAGACCTCCTCGACGTCCTGCGGATCAGCCAGGGCCGCGATGCCGGTGACATCCTCCCGGGCGGCGCGGGCGATCCGCGCCCTGCTGGTGGCTGGCTCTACTGCGAGACGACCGGAGAGACCGCCGACGAGGCCCGGATGCGAGCCGAAGAGCTCGTGGCCGAATTCGACTCCCACTCCCAGCATCGCACCGTGGACGCCGTCGTCGTCGCCGATCGAGCCGAGATGCGCAAGCTCTGGCGAATCCGCGAATCCGCAGCAGGTCTGGTCACCCGCCTGCCCGACGGCGGCGAGGCCTGGCCGAACTGGGAAGACTCCGCCGTGCCGCCCGAACAGCTCGCCGACTACCTCCGCGATCTCTACGCCCTGCTCGACCAGCACGGACTGCGGGGCATCCCCTTCGGACACTTCGGCGAAGGGTGCGTCCACATCCGGATCTCCTTCGACCTCGGCACCGAGGACGGTCTCGACGTCTTCCGGGCCTTCATGTCCGACGCCGCCGCCACCGTCGCGTCCCACGGCGGCTCGCTCTCCGGCGAGCACGGCGACGGTCGAGCCAGGTCTGCACTGCTGTCGCAGGTGTACCCACCGGAGGCGCTCGCGGCCTTCGCCACGTTCAAAACGGCTTTCGACCCCGACGGCGCGCTCAACCCCGGCGTGCTCGTCGACCCCGATGCCGTCGACACCGGGATCCGCCCGGCACCAGGGCAGCGCAGCAACGAGTTCATCCCCGTGCACGCGCTCAGCCGCGACCGGGGCTCACTGGTCAACGCCGTCAACCGCTGCGTGGGCGTCGGGGCCTGCCGCTCCGACGAGGGGGCGATGTGCCCCTCCTTCCAGATCACCCGCGACGAGGTGCACAGCACTCGCGGCCGAGCCCGCCTCCTCTCCGAGATGTTCCGCGGCGACCTCCACCCGGAAGGCACCCGCTCCGAGGACGTCAAGGACGCGCTCGACCTGTGCCTGTCATGCCGGGCGTGCGCTTCCGAATGCCCCGTCAACGTCGACATGGCCACCTACAAGTCGGAGTTCCTCCACCAGCACTACGCGGACCGGCGCCGGCCCATGTCCCACTACTCGATGGGGTGGCTGCCGCTGACCAGCAGGGTGCTGCACCTCATCCCCGGCGCAGCGAGAGCGGTCAACGCCCTGCTGTCCACCCGCCCGCTGGAGAAGGCCGCCATGCGGCTCGGCGGCGTCGACGCCACCCGCTCGATGATCCGCTTCTCCCCGCGCAGCTTCCAGTCCCTGGCGAAGTCGCGGCGCTTCCGCGCCGAGCGGTCAGGTTCGGCATCGACCAGCCAGCGAGCAGGCGAGCGCGGGACGGTGGTGCTCTGGCCGGACAGCTTCACCAACCACCTCGACACCGACGTCGCCAGCGACGCCCACGTCGTGCTCACCGCGCTCGGCTACGACGTGGTCGTTCCGCGCGGATTCCTCTGCTGTGGACTGACCTGGCACTCCACCGGCCAACTCACCCGGACTCAGCAGGTCCTCACCCGCACGCTGACCTCGCTCGAGTCGTGGATCGACGGCCGCACTCCCATCGTCGTCCTCGAACCGTCGTGCGCGTCGATGCTCACCGAAGAAGCACCCGAACTCCTCGCCACCAACCCGCTCTCGCACCGGCTGGCCGAACAGGTCGTCACGCTCGGCGACATCGTCGCCGACCACGTGGACGACCCGGACTGGCCCTTCGGCGAGCTGCCGGTCCCGGCCCTGTCCCAAGTCCACTGCCACGAGCGCTCCCGCCGGGGCCACGGAGGCACCGCAACGACCTTGGCCCGGCTCGGCGTCGCGGAGGCCGAGATCGAGACCGGGTGCTGCGGGCTGGCCGGCAACTGGGGATTCGAGCCCGGCCATGCCGACCTCTCCCGCGGTCTCGCGGAGCGCGAACTGCTCCCGCGCATCCGCGAACTCGACCAGGAGGCCGTCGTGCTCGCCGACGGCTACTCCTGCCGCACCCAGATCCGCGAGGGCCTGGCCGACGACAGAAGCGAGCACGCCCCGAAGCGGGGACTCCACCTCGCCCAACTGCTTCGTCGCGCGCTCGGCACCTCCTGAGCAAAGCCTCCCGCGCACCGGCCCGTCAAACCACAAGCCCCACCCGGCACCCCGCTCAACGCTGAGCGGCTGAACCGCAGAAACAGGTGAAACACGATGGGCATCCTCGCGCTGCTGATCTTCATCGCAGTCACCGTCGTGATGAACGTCCCGCTCAGAAGACCGATCTCCGAGTCCCTGCTCGTCGCCCTCCTCGCCACCGCGCTCGTCGGCGGCAAGGACGCGTTATCGCTGCTGTGGACCGGTGTCTGGGACGCGCTCGACAACGACGTGACCTTCGCCGGCATGGCTTTCGTCTTCATGGGCGTGATCGTCTCGGCCACGGGCCTCATCGAACGGCTCATCCAGATCTTCAACTCCGTCTTCGGGCGCCTGCGCGGAGGAGCGGCCTACGTCTCCACAGCAGGATCCGCCGCCATCGGGCTCGTCGCCGGATCGACTGCGGGCAACGCTGCCACCGTCGGCTCGGTGACAGTCCCGTGGATGAAGCAGAACGGCTGGTCAGGCGCGCGAGCCGCGACCCTCGTGGCCGGCAACTCCGGGCTCGGCGTCGCGCTGCCACCGAACTCGACGATGTTCATCATCCTGGCGACGCCGGCCGCCGTCGGCGTCAGCGCCGGTGACGTCTACGTCTCGCTGTTCGTCGCCGGTGCCTACTGCGTGCTCTACCGCATGCTCGTGGTGTTCATCTGGACCCGACGCGACGGCATCGAGCGCACCGACTCGCGCCACCTCGCCACCTTCCGCCAAGCGCTGTCGAGCGGGTGGACGTCGACGACGATCTTCGCCGGCATCCTCATCCCGGTGCTGCTCACCTTCGGACCGCTGTTCAACTGGCTGGAATCCGAAGCCCGCATCGGCGAAGCGGCGATGGGCGAGATCTCCATCATCGTCTGGGTGCCCATCCTCATCTCGCTGATCGCGCTCATCGAGGGCCGAAAGCGGCTGCGCGGCAACTGGGGTCACCTCCGCCGGGCGATTCGAGCGGAGTCACCGCAGTTCGCCACCGTGGGCATTTCGCTCTTCGCCGCCTTGGCCGCCTCCAACATCATGAGCGAACTCGGGGTCGGACCGCAGCTGTCCGAGACGCTGGCCCAGATGCAACTGCCCAAACCGCTGCTCGTCCTCGTCGTCTGCATCACCGCGGTTCTGGTCGCCACGCCCCTGTCCTCGACGGCGACAGCCGCGGCCATCGCCGCTCCAGCGGTCATCGCTCTGGGCACCGTCGACGTCCCGTCCGTGGTGGCCATCTGCGCGCTGCTGGTGTGCACCTCCACCGAGGGCGCGTCCCCGCCCGTGGGAGCACCCATCTACCTGGCCTCCGGCATGGCCGAGGTCAACCCCCAGAAGACGTTCGTCCCCCTCATCATCTGGTTCGTCCTCCCCGTCATCGCCATCGCGTGGCTCATCGCCATGGGCTGGCTGCCGATTCCGAGCTGAGAGGATCCACTGTGAAGAAGCCGCTCGAACTCATCTTCTGGATCGCGCTCGTCGCCTTCCTCGCACTCGGCACGCTCATCGTGCTCGGCCAACTGCTCGGCGTCGTCCTGCTCAGCCCCGGGGTGGTCGAGGGTGCCGCCTCCGCGCTCAACTGGTCGGCGTTCAGCTCCGCGACAGCATGCGCCCTGGCTGCCTTCGCCCTGCAGTACATCCCGGGGACCGACGAGAAAGGTGCTGATCAGTAGGTCCCTTCGCTGGAGGTGTCCGGATCGGCGTGGTCCGGACACCCCAGGTCGACCGGATCAGGAGTCGAAACCCGTCCTCAACCGGGTCCAGAGCTCCTGGGGGTCCTCCGACCGCTCCGCGTAGCGCAGCGCTTGACCGACCAACAGCACGGCGGTCTCTTCGAGGTGCTCCCGCATCGCCCGGGCCGCGCCGTGGCCATCACCGGCGAGGATCGCCGCGACGATCGGATCGTGCTCAGCGATGATGTCGGAGTAGTCCCGGCTCCGGCCGGCCGTCGAAGGCCCGAGCAGCCGGGTCGACACCCGCAGCTGATCGACGATCCGGTAACCGCGCCGCATGCCACCGGCCGTGAGCACGATCCCGTGCAGCTGCTGGTCGACGGCGAAGAAGCGGGTCTCCTCCTCCTGCTCAGCGGCCTCGCACATCTGGCGGCGCAGCTCCGCGGCCTTGGCGGCGAAGGACTCGTCGGCGTGCAGGGCGGCGCGATGAGCCGCCGGGACTTCGAGAGCCAGACGGATCGAGAAGATCTCCGCGACGTCCTCGGCCGTCGTGGGGATGATCTGGAAGCCGCGGTTGCGCACGAAGCGGATCAGGCCGGCTTCCTCCAACCGCAGGAGGCCCTCGCGGACCGGCGAACGCGAGACGCCGAGCTCATCGGAGAGCTGGTAGACGCTGTACCACTCCTGCGGACGCATCGTGCCTTCGACAACAGCGGAGCGCACGTGCTCCATGACGGCCTCGGTGAGGCTCGGCCCTGTATCCGCGCTCATGATCTTCCCGTCCGGCCTCGGCGCCGGATGCGGAGCAGCAATCACGGGCCGGCAGCTCTCGATTCTGTGACTACCGAGCCATCCTACCGCCGCATCGCCCGTGGTCAGGGCAGGAGTGGGTTCCCTCCCCAGGCACCTGGACGCCACGGAACCGGGTTCCAGGGTCACACCTGACGCCGCCGCGAACGGCGCCTGAGGACGACCCGTCGTACTCCACTCCATCCGAAGTGGACTTACCACGAAGGCCAGACCGGCTACACGGCAAAGCTGCCAGCATTCCCACCGACCAGATGTCCACCATCCCGGCCCGCCGGCTGCACACCCCTCCCTTGCCCCTGCGGGGCATCGGGCTAGCCATCAGTGAGCGGTGAGTCCGCCGTCGGCATAGGGCGCTGCTGCGGCACGCCAACGAAAGAGACCGAGATTGGATTTGGCACGTCAGCAGGTGCCGAACTCGATCTTCCACGTCTGGTCGGTGTCCATGCACCACACGACCTGTTCACCTGGTTCGACGGTGAGGCCGAACCGATCCCAGCCCGGTTGGCCTGCCTTCTCCCACTCCGAGAAAGCGGTCTCGATGTCCTCCCACAGGCGATGTGGGAGGACATCTCGCTCGTTGCCCGTGCCAGTGTCGCAGACCTCGGCGCGGGAGCCATCGGGGCTGGTGATGGTCCACCAGGTTTGACCGTCGCGGATGCGCATACCGAACCCGATTCCGGTCGGTAGGTGGAAGCTCGCGAGGAACCACGGCACTGTGTGCGCCCAAGGACGTCCAGTGATTCGCGTCGTGCTGTGGTGGGGTTGGCGGTGTTCGTCGGCTCGGCCGGTGGCGGGAACGTCGGAGGTGCCGGTGCGCATCTGCATGAAGTCAGCCCAGCCGGAGACGAACCTGCCCTCGGCACGGTCCGGCTCGAGCTTGTGCAGGAGCACCAGGTTTCCGGCGCACCGACCGGTCTTGAGGTCCGTGAGGATTGCCCCGTCCGGATTCAGCTGCTCTAGCCATGTGAGCGGAATTGACGAGACAGCGCAGGTGGCGACGATCCGGACGAACGGGGCGGCTTCGGGGAATCCGCCGCGGCCATCTCGGGTGGCGAGAGTGGGTTGCAGGCCGGCGATACACGCCTTGCAGGCTCCGACCGGGCGGGGGTTGCAACCTCGACCTCGATACCGCAGAACGTGGCGCCGGTCCCAGCGCTGCGGATGTGGGCAGTTCCGTCCGGGCCCTGCCCTGGGCCCACCCCACTGCGCGAAAGGCGGAGATTTCCTCCTTGGTCATGCACACACCGTCGTCAATCAGGTGCACAGAGTGCAGGTAGATCGTCCTATGCGCATGGGGCGCGCATAGGACGCATGCGGTCCGCTAGCTGCTGGCCAGCGCGGAGAGGAGCCCCTCAAGGCTCGACGAGGCGCGGAGGTCCTTCGCGGTCGTGGCCGCCTCACGAAGTCGCTGGGTCGCACGACGGGACGAGACCTCGGGCGCGAGCGTGGCGAGCTCGTTGGCCGCCGTTTCAGCCTCGGACCACGACCGCGCCTCAACCAGCGCGGCGACCAGCCACGAGCCGCCGATGTAGGCCGACCACCGGTAGGCGGCGGGCACTGCTTCGAGCGCTTCGGCGTAGCGGTCCACCGCCTTGTCCAGCCTGCCGACCGCGCGCCACATGCTTCCTTCATGCATGACGAGCTCGCGGCGATCAACCCACCACGACCACTCGGGATCGGTGTCGGTGACCGACTCGTCCACCTGCGATTGCGCGTGCTGGATGAGGATCAGAGCGCGTTCATCACCGAGGTCGGCGGCAGCCCGTGCGCGCCTGAGCGCAGCCATGACCCGCAACCTCGGAGACAACGGAAATCGCTCCATCAGCTCGACGGTGCGCAGCGCCTCGCGGGCCTGCCCGGTTTCCTGCGCCAACAACGCCATGTTGCCCAGCAGGAACATCTCCATGTGGACGTCCCCGGCCAGCCGGGCGAGGCGCAGGGCCTCCAGGTTGAGGCCGCGCGCCTTATCGTGCTGCATGGCGTCGAACGCGAGCCACCCAGCGACTTCACCGAGTTCGGCCACGGTGGCGGTGAAGTCCGCTTCGAGACTGGCCGGGTAGTTGCCGGAGGCCAGCCGCGCCGACGCCGTCCTGAAAGTGCGTGAGGCCAACGGAAGCAGCTCAGCACCGCCGTGCTGCCCGTCGAGGGCCACCAGGTGCGCGATGGTGTCCCGGAGCGCCTCAACGTCACCGCAGGTCACCGGCTGATCTGCTGGCTGCAGCGGTGCGGGCGGGGCCGGGAACGCCGCGGACGTGAGACCTCCCTCGGCATCGAGGAGTTCGTCCAGGCGCTCCACGGTCTCCCGACCGGGGGTCGTGCGGTCGTTCTCCCACCGCGACATCGCACTCTGGTCGGCGTGGACCTTCCGGGCAAGTTGAGGCTGGGAAAGGCCGGCCGCAACCCGGTACCGCTTCAACACCTGCCCGAACGACTCACTGGTCATGGGTGTGCCTCCCCGCCGGAGAACTGGCCCGCCGACGTCCCCAGGAGCCACTCGGGCCGCCAGGGACGAAGGACCAGGCTACCGCCTGGCCGCTCTTCTCCAGCTCACCGATGACCAGCGAATGACCGGACCGTCAAGCGGGCTCACCGCAAGTGCTCGACGCCCTCTCCCGCGCGCTGGACCTCGGCCCCGACGCCCGCGAGCACCTCTACCGGCTGGCCGGCAGCACGCCGGAGGACGCACCGGCGACAGTCCCCCCAGACCGTGAGCCCCGAACTGCGGCAACTCATGGACGGCTACCCGCACACCCCTGCCTTCGTGCTCAACCGCATCCTGGACGTCCTGGCCACCAACACCCTCGCCGACGCGCTGTTCTCACCGTTCCGCGCGGCGGACACCTCGCCCGCATGACCTTCCTCGACTCCGCAGGACGACAGTTCTACGCGCGCTGGGACTGGACCGCGCAGGTCACCGTAGCGAACCTGAGGCTCGCCACGGGCTTCGACCCGCATGATCCTGGCCTGCGGAGCCTCGTGGCCGAGCTCTACGAAGGCAACCCGCACTTCCGCACCTTGTGGGACACCCACCAGGTGCGCGGCAAGACCCGCGAACCCAAGCACCTCGTCCACCCCGACGTCGGCCCGCTCACCCTCACCTACCAGGCGTTCGACGTGCGCAGCGCCCCCGGCCAGCAGTTGATCATCTACCACGCCGAACCCGCCACACCCAGCGCCCAGGCCCTCGCCCTGCTGAGCAGCCTCCACACCACACCACGCCACGCCGACACCTGACCCGCGGCCAATGCGGGCCTGAGCCGGGAGACGCCTGTTCTGCTGACCGGCCCGCCTGGCCTGGGTGAGCAACTCGGCCCGCCCGCCAATCGCCCTTGACCTTCGCGATCACGGGAGCGTTTCGCCTGAGTGGTGGAGGGCTAGTTGAGAGGGTCGGACGGAGGCCGGCTGCTGTCCTCGAGCCGGTAGCCCTTGCCCCGGACCGTGCTGATCCAGTGGGCACCCGTCTTGCGGCGGAGGTAGCGCACGTAGACGTCGACGATGTTGGACGTCGGTCGGATGTCATCGCTCCAGGCGGCGGCGATGAGCTGGTCACGGGTCAGCACCTTGCCCGGGTTGCGCAGGAACGTCTCGGCCAAGGCGAATTCGCGCGCGGTGAGGTCGACGACGCGTCCTTCGACGTGGAGCTGGTGGGCGCGCAGGTCGAGGGCGAGGTGGCCGCGGCGGAGCAGGTGGGAGTTCGCGTCATCTCGCAGGCGCAGCCTGATGCGGGCCAGGAGCTCCTGCATGCGGAACGGTTTGCCGACGTAGTCGTCGGCCCCGTTCTCGAGGCCGGCGACCGTGTCCGCAACACCGCTGCGGGCGGTCAGGACGACGACCGGTAGTTGACTGCCCGCCTCGCGCAGTTGGGCCAGTACGGTGAACCCGTCCGTCGTCGGCAGGCCGATGTCGAGCACGAGCAGGTCGTAGGCACCGGACAGCGCGTAACTCCGGGCCTGTTCACCGTCGCTGACGATGGTCGTGCCGAAGCCATCAGCACGCAGGCTCTGCTGCAGCAGCACCGCAATCCGCTTCTCGTCCTCGGCGATCAGAATGTGCTTCAATCCAAGTCCTCTTCCAGCCGGCTACCTCGGTCGACGCAGCATCCTTACCCGAGAGCGCCCCGCAGCTTGAGCACGCGCGCATGAAATTCTCCCGTCATGCGCGGGAAATGGTGATCACTCGGATTCCGCTTCAGCAGCGGCGTTCTCGTTCTTCGAGCTGTGGCCAGCGCGAACCGGACCGCATGAGAGCACTCCCATCGAACACGCCGACGGTCGATGAGAACGGGCCCATCGAATATTCAAGTGATCGACGGCATTTGGCCCGGTGCAGATTCGGTCGACTGCCAGACCGGTTCACCCGCCAGGAATTCACTGAGCAACGCACTCGATCAGCACCGGCACCCCTCCCACAGTAGGAGACACGCAATGCCCGTCGATCAGTACGCCCTCGTCCGCGCGCTGGTTCATGCCGAGGCCTATCGAGGTAACAGGCCGACACCGAGCCTTCCTGCCGATCAGAGTCCACCGACCCCGGAAGACCGCCCCGATTCGTCCACACCAGTTCGGCGCCGCCCGCTCGACGCCTTAGCGAACCAGTTGCTCTCCGCCCTCTTCTGATCCGGAACACGGCCCCCGCCGCTGCGGGGGCCACCGGCGGGCACCGCATCCACCCTCTCCTCCACCGGGAGCACGAGGGTGAAGGTCGCCCCGTCACCGGGACGGTTGTCCAGCTCGACGCTGCCGCCGTGCGCCTCGGCGATGGCGTTGACGATGGCCAGGCCCAGCCCCGCGCCGGTGGCTTGGCGGCCCGGCGAGGCCCGGTGGAACCGGTCGAAGATCTGCCTCTCCTGCTCCGGCTCCACTCCGAGCCCGGTATCGGTGACCCAAATCCGCCCGATACCCTCTTCGACGCTGGAACCGACGGTGATCGCACTGCCTTCTCCGGTGTGCTGCACCGCGTTCTGCGCGAGCTGGACCAGGGCCTGGATCAGGCGCTGCCGATCGGCGCGCAACACCGCGGTCTCACCCTCGTCGTCCTGCTCCAACAACCAACGCCGGTGCGCCAGCGCCGAGGACTTGACGAAGGCGTCCTCGACGATCTCGGCGAACTCCACGGCCTCCAGGCGCAGGAAGTCCGGGCGGCGGGTCTTGGCCAGCACGAGCAGGTCCTCCACCATCCGGTTCATCCGGTCGAGCTCGTCGATCACCTGCGCGATCCGCTCCGGGCGTTGAGCGGGATCGTCCTCGAGCAGCTCGATGTTGGCCCGGATGATCGTGATCGGGGTGCGCATCTCGTGACTGGCGTCGTCGATGAACTGGCGTTGCGCGGCGAAGGCGTCAGCGAGTCGATCGAGCATGCCGTTGAAGATCACGGCAAGCCGCGCGATCTCGTGGTCGCCGCTCACCGGAATCCGCTGGGACAGGTCCGTTTCGTTGATCGAGGCAGCGGTGATGCGCAACAAGCGCAACGGTGCGAGCAATCGGCCGGCGAACAACCACCCGAGCGCCGCCGCGACCAGTATCGCGCCGAGGCCGATCAGCAGGTCGGCCCGGATCGCTTCGAGGATCTCAGCGCGTTCTCCCTCGACGAAAGCGGCCACGACGAAAGTTCCCCGCGCGCCCTGGGACTCGACCACCACCGGCACCGCGGCATACCGGATGCGTCCGACTCCGGTGATCGCCTCACCGTAAGCGGGCCTGTCGGTCGCTGCGAAACGCGCCACCAGGACCGGATCACCGGCCAGCACGAGGGCCGGATCCGATCGCGGCGGGCCCAGCACTGCGCCGTCGACGAGCGCGAGGAACACCTGGTGCTCGTCCGGGAGGATCGTGTTCAGGGCCGATTCGAGCAGCTCCCGGACGTCCGTGGTGGGATGCCCTGGCGGTTCCCGGTAGGTCTCCACGTACCTCCGGAACTCCGCCACTTCCTCGAAGAGGCGCTCGTTGACGCGCTCCTCGGTCTGCTTGGTCAACACGACGGCCATCGCGCTGGAGGTGACCGTCAGGGTGATCGCGACCAGCAGCAGCATCCAAGCCAGGATGCGCACCCGGGCCGAACCCATCATGTTCTGGACGGTGGTGCGCAGCCGTTCTCCGCGCCCGGGGCGGACTTCAACCATCGGAGCCGTCGTCACCGTCGTCATCGGATTCGCCGCTCGGCGGGGAGGAGCTCGGTGTCGAACCGGGGCTCACCGGGGCCTGGTTCAGGACGCGGGGTTGCGACCGGGTGGGGAACGAAGGCGTCGGGCTGGGTTCTGCGGCGGCCGTCTTCGGCGACATCGGCTCAGACCTGGATGTCGTCGCTTCCACTTTCGGCCTAGGGCTGGAACCGGTCGAGGGTGCTGCCGTCGGCAGCGGGGGCGCAGGCGGGGCGGGGCGGTCGAACACGACGGCATCGCCGAGGACTGGTGGTTGCTCCTGCTCGGCCAGGATCACCAGCGCGACCCCGAACACCACAGCGGTCACCGGAACCAGGACGTGGGGCAGGTAGCGGAACTTCACTTCGAATTCCTCTTCGGCTCCCTGTTCACCGGAAGGCGGGAACGAGCACAGGAGCAACGGGCACTCCGCGTCGGTGTCCCCGAGGTTAACGGTGCCCCCGCGCGAAACCGGTCCCGTTCGGCAACAGTTGATCTCGCCGTACGGAACCGGTCATCGCGCCGTCACGATGTTTTCGTCACACCGCAGCCAGTTCGTCGTTCATCTTCATCTGGCTCACCGGGACGAACTGCTCGCTGCCCTCGTCGAGGAAGTGGACCTCGGCGGTGGCGATGTCGAAGAACATCCCGATCAGGTGGAGATCGCCGCGGGCAACTCGCTCCTGCACACCGGGGTAGGTCATGAGGTTGTCGAGCTGCTGGGCGACGTTGACCTGGCACAGCTCATCGTGCGCGGCCACGTCCTCACCGCGGTCCGAGGCGTCGACCCGGAACCGGGCCAGGCTGTGGGACCCGTGGCCGAGCCAGGCGTCCAGCCCGCAGCTCGGAGCGCCCTCGCCGCGTCCGTCCAGCAGGGCCTTCATCGCCCCGCAGCAGGAGTGCCCGCACACCGTGATGCTCTTGACCCCGAGCACCTCGGTCGCGTACTCGATCGCAGCCGCCACCGAGTGGTCACCCGCTCCGGAGGCCACGTCCTCCCGGTATTGCGGGACGATGTTGCCGATGTTGCGCACGACGAACAGATCACCGGGTCCGCTCGAGGTGATCAGGTGCGGCACCACCCGCGAATCCGAGCAGGTCAGGAACAGCTGCGAAGGCGACTGCCCCTCGGCGAGCTGCTCGAAGTACGGACGCACCTTCGCCGCCGCGTCCTGCTGGAACTCCCGCACACCACCGAGCACCTGCTGAGCCGGAGCGGCCGCGACGCGCCCTTCCTGCCACGGCAGATAGGTGGGCCTGGACGGTGCCGACTTCCGGCCGGCGCCACCCGACGTGGCCGCGTTGTGATACCAGGCCTCGTGGATCTCGTCGATGTCGACCTCACCGCCGAGCCTCTCGTGCGTGGTGCGCCAGTTGTGCAGCGCTTCGAACGCCGCGTGGTCGAGGAAGTCCACCGCGAGGTCAACGTCCACGGCAGCACCAGCCGGGATCTCGGCCAACGTACGCGACAGCTTCGGAACAGCCACGAAGGTCAGCGAGCCCTCGATGACCACGTGCCACCGGTTGCCGCGGTGCTCCACCCGCATCTTGCTGCGGGTCAGCCGGTACAGCGCGAAAAGCACGGCCACACCGATGCCCAGCAGCACGCCCTCCATCAGGTTCAGCTCCACCACGCCCAGCGCGGTGATCACGTACAGCGGTAGCTCGCGGTGCTTGAGCAGCTGGCGGATCTCCTTGAAATTGACCAGCTTGATGCCGATCATCACCAGCATGGCCCCGAGCACCGAGGTGGGGATCTGCTTGAGCAACCCGGCGGCCAAGCCGACGAACACGATCACCCACACACCGTGCAGCACGGCCGAGACCCGGCTGCGGGCACCGGCCGCCGCGTTGGTCGAACTCCGAACGATCACACCGGTGACCGGAAGACCGCCGAGAGCACCGGAGACCATGTTCGCCATCCCCTGACCGACCATCTCCCGGTTGAGGTTGGCGCGAGGGCCGTCATGCATCCGGTCCACGGCGACCGCGGACAGCAGCGACTCGATGCTGGCGATCAGCGCCATCGTCACCACGGCCAGCGCGATGCCGCCCCATCCCCCGTCCGGCAGCGCCGGGAAGATGTGCGTACCGAGCAGGTCCGCAGGAACCTCGACCCGGGCGACGTCCAGCCCGCCGATCCACGCCACCGCGGTCGCGAGCACCACGGCGACCAGCTGCGCCGGAACCACGCGGACCTGGCGGGGCAGCCGCGGCCAGACGAGCAGGATCGCGATCGTGAGAACGCCCAGGCCGACGGCCGCGAGGTTGAGGCGGCTCAGCTGCTCCGGGAGCAGCATCAGGCTCTCGTTCGCCGACGTGTGCGGTTTGCCGCCGAGCACCACGTGGATCTGCGCGAGCGCGATGACGATGCCGATTCCGGCCAGCATGCCGTGCACGATCGCAGGCGAGATCGCCAGCGCTGCGCGAGCCACCCGCGACAGGCCCAGCAGGATCTGCAGCACCCCCGCTCCCACGGTGATGGCGCAGGTCACCGCCCAGCCGTACTCGTGCACGAGACCGGCAACGACGACGGTCAAACCGGCGGCCGGACCGCTGACCTGCAGCACCGAGCCGCCCGCAGCACCGGCCACGATGCCGCCCACCACGGCGGCGACCAGGCCGGCCATGATGGGTGCGCCCGAGGCGAGCGCGATGCCCAGCGACAACGGGATCGCCACGAGGAACACGACGATCGACGCGGGCAGGTCATATCGCAGATTTTCCCACCAGGGGCCGTTTCGTGCGTGTTGTCTTCCTGATCTGTTCATTGTGGACTCCACAGACGCGTTCGAAGCGCGCGCCAGAAGGCAGCATCGCTTCACGGGGAATGGTCTGATCCGACAGCCAGCACGACGTCATCGGCGGCGTACCGTCGAAATCGCTTCACATGCGCATTTCGGGCGATGCGGCGGATTTAACCCATCGGGGATGAACAGTGCGTAACGGAGATCTGTCGGCGACATGGGCGCTCCGGCGTGCGGAACCGGAAGATCTGATGAGTGACCTCTCACCGAGAACTCCACGCATTTCCCGCTTCAGAGCCGAATGAGAAGCTTCCCACGCCGTGTTGGTCTTCCCGTCGCCCTCCCGCCACGCGCGCGGCCCCGAGCGGACGCAGCAGCGACAAGCGCGAAGGGAAGGTTCTTTTCCGTCCCACTCACGCGAATGGGAGAAGGTGTGAACCTTTTCGCGCGAGCACTCCGGTGAGCGCGCATTCCCGAGGCATTTCGGTGTCGCGCTCGGCCTCCACACCGCAACTCCGGCCGGTTTCCGCAACGGATTAGCTCAAGCACATGAAGGAGGAGGCATGACGCCTTCCCACACGCCGGGTCTGCTACTGTCGGCGAAGCTCGCTCCCGTCGCCGCAGGGGTGCTCGCACTGGTCATGACGGGCCTTCCCAGCGCCTCCGCCGACGACGAAGGCGGGCTCGGCCACGTCCAGGCCAGCTTCGAGACCCCGTCCTACTTCGGTGACGACGCCGACGGGAACGCCGACGCCGACGACCCGGCGATCTGGCGTCACCCCACCGCGCAGGCCGACAGCATCGTCGTCGGCACGCTCAAGGAAGGCGGATTGACGGTCTTCGACCTCCACGGCCGTGAACTGCAGCGCATCGCCGCTCCCGCCGCACCTGCACCCGGCACCAAACCCGGCCGGTTCATCAACGTCGACATCCTCCAGGGCGTGCGCATCGGCAACCAGGTTACCGACATCGCCGTCACGACCGACCGCGGACGTGACCGGCTGCGCATCTACAGCATCGACCCGCGCGGTGCGCGCGCCGGCGCCCAGGTCTTGGCCGACATCACCACCGAGGCGGCGCCGCTGCTGTTCTCCGGCAGCGAGGCCGAGGTCGACCAGCAGCACACCGGCTACGGGATGACCTTGTGGGCCGACCCGGCAGGCGGTGCTCCGTGGGTGGCGGTCAGCCGCCGCAGCGAGACCACCGTCGGGCTGTTCCGCCTGTCCACCGACAGCGCCGGGAAGATCACCTACGACCGCGTCGCCACCTCCGACCTGCCGAGCTCCTTCGACGTCGGCGGCACCCAGTGGTCGCCGTGCGAGGAGCCGGACGAGCGCCCGCAGGTGGAGGGAATGGTCGTCGATCGAGCCACCAACGTGCTCTACGCCGGGCAGGAAGACGTCGGCATCTGGCGAATCCCCCTGCAGCAAACCGGTTTCGGCGACCCCGAGCTGGTGGAGCGCGTCCGCGAGTACGGCCAGCCCGCGGAGTACGACCCGGCGACCGAGGAATGCATCGCCACCGGCCCGGCCTCCCCGGAGGCGGGCCAGCACATCAGCGCCGACGTCGAAGGCTTGACCATCGCCTACGACGGGTCCCGCCGTACGCTGGTGGCCTCCAGCCAGGGGGACGACACCTTCGCCCGCTACGCGATCACCAGCGGCACCCCGCGCTACGAGGCAGCAGCCGCGATCGTCGACTCCGCGGCGATCGACGGGGTGCAGGAAAGCGACGGGGCCGCGGTGGTCAACGAACCGTTTGGCCCCGACTTCCCGAACGGCCTGCTCGTCGTCCAGGACGGCGCGAACACGCCGGAGACCCCGGGTGGCGACGGCGAGCCCCGCGACGACACCAACTTCAAGCTGCTCAGGTGGGACCGGTTCGCCGACGCGGGCTCGAGCGACGGCTGAGCGATCACGACCGAACGCGGAGGCGGGCGGCCGAGCAAGCCGCCCGCTTCCCCGCGCCGCGGCAGAAGATCAGCAGATCGCCGCCGGCCGCAGGATGAGAACTCCGTCATCACCACCCCAGCACCAATTCCGGGTTGAGACGCCTCCTCGCTTCGCCGAGTTCATCGACCGTACTTCTGGACTGGCAAAGCTGGCGCGACATCCTCTCGCTCTCCTGGAGTCGCACATGGACCTCTCTCGCAGGCAGTTCGTCAACCGCTCGCTGCTGGGCGGCATCGGCATCGCCCTGGTCGGCAACGTCGGAGCGGTGACCGCCGCCGCACCAGCCTCCGCCGAGAACGGCCAGCCCGCGGGCTACGGTCCGCTCGTCCCCGACCCCGCCGGACTGCTGTCGCTTCCCGCCGGGTTCAGCTACAAGATCGTCACCGAGGCGGGCAAGACGAAGCTCGAATCCGGCGAGGCCACCCCGCAGAAGCACGACGGCATGGCCGCCTTCCTCCGTCCCGACGGCGGCAGCGTGATCGTCTACAACCACGAGATCAAGGTCAGCCACAACGCCGAGTTCCCGGTGCCGCGACTCGACGGACTCACCTACGACCCGGTCTCCCCCGGCGGCTGCACCGTCGTCGAGGTCGACGCCGAGGGCAACCGCGTCACCGAGTACGTCGCGCTAGCCGGCACCTCCACCAACTGCGCGGGCGGGCGCACCCCGTGGAACACCTGGTTGAGCTGCGAGGAGACCGAGGACAAGGCGGGCAAGGACGGCCAGCAGTTCGACCACGGCTACACCTTCGAGGTCGACCCCTACAACCGCGAGGCGAACCTGGACCCGAAGCCGATCAAGGCGCTCGGCCGGTTCTCCCACGAGGCAACCGTCGTCGACCCGAACACCGGCCACATCTACCAAACCGAGGACGCCTCCGGCCCGAACGGCCTGTTCTACCGCTTCACCCCGCCGGCATCGGCGCTGCCGCTGGGCCCCGGCAAGCTCCGCGCCCTCGGCGACGACGACGGCACCTTCGAAGCGATGAAGGCCGCCGACAAGTCCGGTCAGCACATCGACGACCTGTCCCGCGCGACCGAGGTCGGTACCACCTACGGCGTGACCTGGGTGCCCGTCGCGGACCGCGCCGCGGCCACCACCTCGATCCGCAAGCAGTTCGCCGACGACCAGATCACCCGGGGCCGCAAGCTCGAAGGCGCCTGGTGGGGCGACGGCGGCGCCTACTTCGTCTGCAGCTACGCCCGCCTCGAGGACAGCCCCGGCACCCCGCACGACGGCCAGATCTGGTTCTACAACCCGCGCAACCAGACCATCGAGCTGAAGCTGCGCTTCGAGTACGACCAGGACGATGCCGCCGGCTTCGACGGTCCGGACAACATCACCGTCTCCTCCCGCGGCAACGGCCTGATCCTCGCCGAGGACGGCGACGGGCAGCAGCACCTGTTCGGCGCGACCTTCGAAGGCCAGACCTACCCGCTGGCCCGCAACGAGATCAACACCGGTACCGACGCCGAACCCGAGTTCAGCGAGTTCTGCGGTCCCGTCTACTCCCCGGACGGCAACACCCTGTTCGCCAGCGTCCAGACCCCGGGCGTGCTCTACGCCATCACCGGCCCCTGGGACCGCCTCCGCGGCGCCTGAACCGGCCGCACGAGCCCCACCAGCGGCGATGCCCCGACCAGCACCTGGCCGGGGCATCGCCAGCTCCACCGAGGAAGCGGTGATCGTGTCCCGATACCAGCTCGGTGCCGCCAGTTCACCTGAGTGCCACGAACGCAACCTCCACGCGTGGGCCAGCGCGCTTATCGTCCCCTGCCATGCCTGAAGTTTCCCGACGCCGCGTGCTGGCCGGCGCCCTCGGTGGCGCGGCTGCCGCCTCCCTTCTTCCCCCGTCGCTGCACCGCGCCCTGGCCAATCCCGCGCCCGCCGGTGGTCTCGACGCCGTCGAGCACGTGATCGTGCTGATGCAGGAGAACCGGTCCTTCGACCACTACTTCGGCTCGCTGCGCGGTGTTCGCGGTTTCGGCGACCGCCAGCCGCTGCGACTGCCCGGCGGCACGTCGGTGTTCGAGCAGCCCGCCCCCGGCGGCACCGTGCTGCCGTTCTCGCTGCGGCAGGCCGCCGAGCAGCAGGACCGGCCCGCCTCCGACATCCAGTACCTCGGAGATCTCGACCACAGCTGGGACGGGTCGGGCCGGGCCTGGGCGCGCGGCTGGAACGACGACTGGATCGCCGCCAAGACCCCGGCGACGATGACCTACTACGAGCGGCCCGACATCCCGCTGCAGTACGAACTGGCCGACACCTTCACCCTGTGCGACGCGTACCACTGCTCGGTGTTCGGCTCCACCAACCCCAACCGCAACTACCTGTGGACCGGCACGACCGGTTACGAGCCGGGGACGAAGGACCGCGCCGTCACCAACGCCGCCTACGACTACGCCCACGTCGGCTACGACTGGACGACCTACCCGGAGCGCCTGGAGTCCGCGGGCGTTTCCTGGCAGATCTACCAGGAGTGGGACAACTTCACCGACAACGCGGTCGAGTACTTCAAGCCGTTCAAGGCGATCGGCACCAAGGTCCTGTCCGCAGTGGACGGGCAGTGGCGGACCACCGAGGAGTTCTACACCGCGCTGTTCGGCAAACCCGACCAGGAACGGCAGCGGCTGCTCGAGCAGCTGGAGGCCGGGCGTGCCTCGCTCAGCAACGCGGAGCGGAACCTGTTCGACCGCGCGATGTACCGCAGCGAACCGGAGAGCCTCGTCAACCGGCTGCGCGCGGACATCTCGGCCGGGCGGCTGCCGAAGGTGTCCTGGCTCGTCCCGTCCGCCGTGGACTCCGAGCACCCGGGCAGCTCCACCCCGGTGGGAAGCGCGAACCTGATCTACGACGTGCTGGACGCGATCGCCTCGGACCCCGAGGTCTGGTCGCGCACGGTGCTGCTGCTGAACTTCGACGAGAACGACGGGTTCTTCGACCACGTCGCCCCGCCGGTACCTCCGGAGCCGGATACTGGTGACAGCGACGACTGGTTCGACGGTCAGCCCATCGGTCTCGGTCCGCGGGTGCCGATGACGGTCATCTCGCCGTGGACGGTCGGTGGTCACATCAACTCGGAGACCTTCGACCACACCTCGGTGCTGCGGCTGCTGGAACGCTGGACCGGCGTCGCCGAGCCGAACATCAGCCAGTGGCGCCGGACCGTCTGCGGCGATCTGACCTCGGTGTTCGACTTCCAGCAGGCCGGAAAACCGCCGACGCCGACCCAACCGGGCCCGGTGCCCGCCCCGATCGAGCGCTGGCGCCCGGAAGCACCGCAGGACCAGCAGCTGCCCTTGCAGGAACAGGGACGGCGTCCCGCCCGGGCCTTGCCGTACCAGCCGGAGGTCTCGGCGACCCTCACCCGGCAAGGGGATCTGACGCTGCGGCTGGCCAACCGGGGCACCGCCTCCGCGCACTTCGCGGTGTACCCGTACGCCGGTGAGTTCAAGGAGCCGCTGCACGTCGACGTGCGCGACGAGCACGTGGCGACGGTGAAGGCCGGAGACACCTACCAGCTCGCCGTTCAGGGACCGAACCGCTTCTGGTTCGAACTCGCCGGTTCCCGCAAGGGACGCGCAGCAGGCGTGGACGTGCGCAGCCTGCCGGACGCACGCACCGGCGAGCTGCGCCTGGAGTTCCGCAACGCCGGAACCGAGGACGTCGTGCTCCAGGCGCGAGCGCTCGGGTACGCCCCCGATGCGCGCCAGGAGATCCGGGTTCCCGCCGGTGGCGTCACCGGCCTCGCCTGGCCGACGGACCAGGGCTGGTACGACGTCGAGGTGACCACCACCCAGGACGCCTCGTTCCGCCGCCGCGTGACCGGCCGCGTCGAGAACGGCGCCCCCGGCGTCACGGGCTAACCCGGTGGCGCCGCGCCGGCCGTCCCAGCGCGGCGCCACCCCCGCACGACCAGCGCGAGGCCCATCACGGAGCGCTCCCGCCGCGACCGTCACCAGGCAGCTTTCGCGAGTCGTGACTCACCGCCACGCGCACCGGCCGCAACTCGAACACGACGCGGTTCTCGCTGTCGAGCAACGAGAAGAACGCGTCCGGGTCGTCCACCGAGAGCCGGTCACCGAGCGCGCGGTAGAACCAGTGCCGAGTCGCCTCGTCGACGTGCGCATGCGCGAGGCACCGCACCGAGACCATCCGGCGTCCCGCAAGAGGAGTTCCTGTCGCCGAGATCACCAGGGAGATCCTCGGGTCGCGTCGGAACGCCTTGGCGTGCGCTCGATCCGATACGGCCGTCACCCAGAACGCGCCGTCGTGGCGCACGTAGCTCATCACGACGCCGCTGGCCCACCCGGTGTCGCTGGTGAAGCTCACCACGGCTTCGGTCTGCGCCTGGATCAGCTCGTCGATGCCGCTGGAACTGCCGCGGACCGACTGGAGGTTCTCCAGATCGTCGATGCCCACCCGGCTCACTTCTCGACCACCGGCTCGCGCACCGCTTCCGACGTCCTCGGCGCGCCCCTGTCGAAGAACATGGTCACCACGCCCACGGCGGCAGGCAGGAGGAACGCGTAGAAGCTCCACTCCACGCCCACGTTGGCGGCCATCACCCAGCCGCCGACGAGCGGGCCGAGCACCGCGCCCAGCTTGCCGATGCCCATCATCACGCCGAGCGCGGACGCGCGGACATCCGCAGCGAACTGGGTGGCGGCGTAACCGTTCAGCACGACCATCGTGCCGTTGGCCCCCACACCGGCCAGCGCGACCGCGAGGTACAGCGCCGCGGTCGGCGGATTCATGCTCATGAGCAGCAGCGAGACCACCGCGATGGCGAAGCCGCCGATCAGCACGATCCGGCCACCGACCCGGTCTGCCAGAGCCGAGAGCACCAGCGCGCCCACGATGGCACCGAGCGACAGCGCCACCAGGAACTGAAGCGCCGGCCCGAGCGGATAGCCCGCGGTGCGCATGATCTGCGGAAGCCACGTGTTCAGCCCGTAGGTGAGCAGCTGGCCGATCAGGCATGCGACCGCGAAGACCATCAGCAGCGCCACGTAGGGCGGGCGGAACAGGCGAAGCACGCCCTTGGCGGTGGTCCGGGTGTCCGGGTCGGTAGCCGACTCGGACACCGGCAGCCCGAACCGCTCGGCCACCTTGTGCGCCTCAGCCGTCTTTCCCTTGGCCGCCAGGTATTCCACCGATTCCGGCAAGACCTTCCACGCCAGCGGTACCAGGAGCACCAGCGGCAACGTGCCGATCGCGTACATGACGCGGAAGCCGTAGTCCTGGACCAGCGCGATCGCCAGCAGCGAAGCGAGGATCGCGCCGATGGAGTAGCCGGAGCAGGTCATGGCGTTGAAGAAGTTGCGGCGGTCCTTCGGCGCGAACTCGACGGTCAGCGCCACCGCCGTGGGCAGCACGCCGCCGAGCCCGATCCCGGCGAGCAGCCGGAAGAGCCCGAAGACCTGCGCGTTCGGCGCGACCGCGCACGCGCCCATGAACAGCGAGAACCACACGATGCTGGCCAGCATCATGCGGCGACGCCCTATCAGATCGGTGACCAGGCCGCACAGGAGCGTGCCCACGAGCATTCCGGCCAAGGCGTAGCTGCCGATCACCCCGGCGAGCACCGGAGTCATGTGCCATTCCTCGTAGGCCAGGATGCTGGGCAGGGTCGCGCCGTAGACGATGAGGTCGTAGCCGTCGAACACCACGGCGGTGAAGCAGATGGCAACCACCCACAGCCCTCTGCGGCGTTGAGCCTCGGATTGCACGCTCGCCATTGAGCCCTCCTGATTCGTCATGCGCTAAAGACCCTGGGAGTCACGCCAAGTCGAGAGTGTCTCCGGGATGTCCGCCGGCGCCGGGTCCGCACCCGGCCAGCGCTTGCGGAGTTCTCCCGCGTAGATCTCGGCCAGCTCCTCGGTCGGTGCCGCGTAGATGAACTGGATGTCACGGCGGTGGAACCGCCATCGCGCGTCTTCGCGCACGTAGTCGTCGTAGTAGCGGAATGCGCACAGCAGCCTCGTACCGCGCAGCGACAGCTCCGCAGCGCCCGTGGCGAGGCCGCTCGCGTGGTCGTCGTCGACCCACGTGATCAGCAACGATTGGGGGACGTGGATGCTCGGCCCGTAGGACGCGGTCTGCTCGCACAGGTAATTCACCACCGCGTTGCGGCCGCGCACGACACGGTCGCGGCCGTCGAACTCGGCGTCGCTGGCGTAGAGCTCGGACAGCGTCGCCGCGTCCCGGTCGTCCACCGCCACCGCGTAGCGGGCGACGAGGCGGTGCAGCTCCAGCTCGTCTTCGACCCGGCGCAGTCGTTGCTCAAGACCCGCGGACATCCACGCCTCCTCACGCCCACCGGTTTTCCTTATCATCGTTATACTCAATAAGCGCTGTCAAGCCTTCCCGGCAGAGCGCACGGCGCACGGACAGCTGTTTCGCGTTGCCAAGGAGGACGAGCGAGCACGCAGCCCTGAAGGGACAGCTCCGTCAGCGCGTGCTCGAGCCGGTCCGCGAGGATCCCGCTGGTCGATGTCGATGAGCAGGCTTCCGTTCACCGACCAGCACGGACCAGCGGCGCTCGTGGCGGCCACCCATCCCGCGACCACGCATCGGCAACGCAGGCGCAGGCGTCATCAACCCAGGAAACCGGTGCGGTTTCCTGGATTTCGGCCCCGCGCTGTGAAGTCGGCGTGCACTGAGCGCTGAAGCGTATGTCGGCGCTCGACACCACCCCTCGCCCGCGGAGTAGCCACGCCGCGGACACCTGCCGCCGACGTGCGAGGCGTCGCGGCTACGCGTTGGGGAACAGCGGGGACGCCAGGCGGCGCTTCCCGGGCGTGAAGCTGCACGGGATGGAGTGGTAGCCCGCGTTGGTGCCTTGGTCCGGATACCGGACGATGCCGTCGATGTCCACCACGTAGTCCGGCATCCGCTCCAGCACCTGGCCGATCATGGTGCGAGCCATCGCACGCCCGAGGTGCGATCCCGCGCACCGGTGGATGCCAAGACCGAACGCCATGTGCTTGTTCGGCCACCGGGTGATGTCGACCTGGTCGGGATCGTCGAACTGCCGCGGGTCGCGGTTCGCCGACGCCCAGCTCATCAGCGCGCGGTCACCCGCGCGCAGGTGCACCCCCTGGAACTCCGCGTCCCTGGTGACCGTGCGAGCGAGCGCCTGCGTCGGGGAGAAGACCCGGAGGAACTCCTCGACCGCGACATCGATCATGCTCGGGTCGTCGATGAGCCGTTGCCGCTCGCCGGGGTTCTCGTAGAGCCAGACCAGAGCTTGGGTCACCAGCGAGGCCGTGGTGCCGACCCCACCCGAGATGAGCAGTTCGAGGATCGAGTAGATCTCGTCGTCCGTCATCTTCCTGCCGTCGACCTCGGAGGCGAGGAAGGCGCTCGTGGCGTCGTCGGTGGGCTGCTCCCGCCGGGCGGCGATGTGGGCGCGGACGGTCTTCTCCACCCAAGGGACCGCGACATCCCTCGCGTGCGCGTACTCGGCCGAGTCCGGCGGTGCGGAGACGAGCGTGTGCATCGCGTCCACGTAGCGCTTGTACTCCGAGGCGTCGAGGCCCAGCCAGTCCACGGTCACCGCGGCGGGAACCCCGGCCACGAACGCGAGGTCGGCCTCACCGGCCTCGATGATCTCGTCGATGAACCCGGTGACGAACTTGTCGATCACGTCGGCGAGCTGACGCACCGCGGCCGGTGAGGTGACGGCGTTGACCGCCTTGCGGTAGCTCCGGAACTTCGGCGGGTCGAGTTCGATCGGGATGTGGAAGGCGGTCGGAGCCTTCGGGATGATGATGGCGAGCCCCTCCCCGCCGTGCTCGGACCTGGCCGATGAGAACAGGTCGTCGTCGCGGGAGGCCTCGAACACGCTCGGGTAGTCCGAAAGCACCCAGAACCCGCCGTGCGCTTCGGTCCAGGCGACCGGGCACTCCTCGCGGAGTTCGCGGTACGCACCCACGTGATCGGCGGCGTGCTCAGCAGAGTGGTGATCGAAATGCACGATCGGACAACGAGGTTGCTCGGTCACAAACATCACTCCTCGGAAACTTCCCTGATAATAGTTATCGGCAAACCGGCGTCAAGGGCTTGCTCTCACCCCAACCGATGACTCCCGTGACCCGGTTTTCGACCCCAAGGATCTGAATGCAGAAAGGAATCCGCTCGCCATGAAGTTCCAGGTGGGCCGGCACCTGGACTCCGGAAAGGTCTGCACCAAGGCCGAACCGTCGCCCGGATTCGGAAGCCGGTCGTGACACTTCCGCGAAATCGAGTCGATCTCCGGCGAGTCTCGATCCAGCTGTTGCCGCACGCCAATACGAACGCATTTCTGGTTCCATTGCCGAGCACCTCGCGAATCTCGCATCCCGAGACCTTCCCGATCCGCCCGCGAACACGAGCCCTCACACCGGCGTCGAATCGAGGAAGTCCGCGAAGCTGCGGGGCCGCAGGTCGCGCAGCGGAGCGACGATCTCCCGGCCCACCTCCTCGAGGTAGGCCGCCGTCTGCTCGGCATCCATCCCCGGCCAGTGCGGACGGATGAGCAGCGGACCGATGGGCAGTTCCTCGGCGATGCGCGCGATCTGCGCGCGGCACTGCTCGGGATCACCGAGGATGACGTGGTCCTGCACCGTGGAGGCGAACTCGTCCCGAACCGCGCCCTCGTCCAGCAAGGTCATGCCGCGGCCGGCGTAGGCCTCGTACTTGTCCCGCGCCACCGCGGCGAACCGGGTGACGGCGTCGTCGAAGTCCGAACCGATCATGAGCTCCCGTCGCAGCGGAAGCGGGAACAGCTCCAGCCCCCGGCTCATCCGCTCCGCGGCGTAGAGCTCGATCAGGGATTTGACCTGGTCCACCGTCTGCTGAGGAGTGATCGTCCAGACATCGCCGTGCCGGGCGGCGCGCCGCACGCCCGTCTCCTTCATCGCGCCGAGCCAGATGGGTGGACGCGGCTGCTGGAGCGGGTGGACGTGCGTCGGCGCGTCTTCGATGGTCCAGAACCGTCCGCGATGGGTGACGCGGTCCTGGGACCACAGCTTCGACATCACCTCGATCAGCTCTTCCAGCAACCGGTAGCGCTGCTGGAAGGGCACCCCCATGACCTCGTACTCAGCGGGGAGGTAACCGGTCCCGAGCCCGACGACGAGACGACCTCGGGTGACGACGTCGAGGGTCGCCAGCTCCTCCGCCAGGATCACCGGGTGGTGGACGGGACCGACGAGGACGGTCGTGCCGATCTTGACGTGCTCGTCCAGCTCGGCCGCCAGCCGCGCGAGCAGCGGGATCGGCTGGAACCAGCGATATCCGTCGTAGAGGAAGTGCTGACCGATGGTCAGGTAGGTGAACCCCGCGCGCTGAGCCGCCTCGACCTTGCGCAGCATCAGATCGAGGTGTTCCGCTGGCGAGGAACCGACCGGCTGGTCCCCCATCAAGATTCCGAACTCCAACGCAAGCTCCTCACCGCGTCGTGGGGTCACGCTTCGCCAGGTCGGCGGCTCCCGCGATCTCAGCGGGCGCCCAATGCCCGACGACGTGGGGCGCCACCGGATTAATTATGCTTACTATTATACTAGTTTTGCGGCGGTGGGGGAACCCTCCGACCGAGTCCACCGAGGATCCGGCCGTCAACCCCCGCTCGCCCTGGACTCGCGGAAGGCCTTGACCGCGTCCCGGTGCTCATCGGTGCCGAACAGCAGCGCGGTGGCCTCCACCGATTCGTTGAAGCCCCCATCGGTGTCCCGGTTGATGAACGCCTTCGCGCACCGCACGGCCAGGCTCGGCCGGGAGGCGATCTCCGCGGCCAGCGACACCGCTTCGGACAGCAACGACTCGTCCGGGTGCACCTCCTGGACAACACCCGCTCGCTCCGCCCGCTCGGCGTCGATGTCCCGGCCGCTGAGGGCCAGGTAACGCGTCCAGTGCCGACCCATCACCGCAGGCCCCCGCACCACGCCGAAGCCCGGCATGAGCCCGACCGCGGGTTCCTTGAACGCGAACCTGGCGGACTGCCCCGCCAGCACCACGTCGCAGGCCAGGGCCAGTTCGGTGCCGCCGCCGTAAGCCAACCCGTTGACCGCGGCGATGACCGGGACAGCGCAGCGCTCCACCGCGTGGAACGCCTCGTACACCCGCCGCAGGTGCGGACGGGTCCGGTGCACATCACCGTCCAGCCCGGCGAACATGTCGATGTCCCCACCTGCGGAGAACGCGCGGCCGGCGCCCGTGATGATCACGGCGCGCACCGCTCCTCCCCCATCGCCTTCTTCCCCGAGCCCGTCCATCACCTCGCGGAGCTCGCGAAACCACGCCTGGTCCATCGCGTTGAGCTTCTCCGGCCGGGACATGGTCAGCTGCAGCACACCGGGGTGCGGCTCGGATCGCGTGAAGCGGGTCAGCTCAGCAGTCATCGAGATCCGCCTCCCGGTCCCAGGTGTCCGCGGTGACGCCTTCGGCCTGCAGCTTGTACTTCTCGACCCGCTGGCTCGGCGTCATCGGCAGCTCCGGCAGCACCCGCACGTACCGCGGGAGCGCGAAGGAGGTCAGCGAACCCGAGCAGTGCGCGATCAACTCGGCCGGGGTCAGGGACCGCCCCGGCGCGAGCACCACCGCCACCATCACGTCCTCCTCGGAGACCTCCGACGGGACGCCGTACGCCGCGGCCTGGGCCACCGCCGGGTGGTCGGACACGACCCGCTCGACCTCCCACGAGGAGATGTTCTCGCCGCGACGCCGAACGGTGTCCTTGATCCGGTCCAGGAAGGTCAAGTACCCGTCCTCGTCGAGCAGACCGCGATCGCCGGTGTGGAACCACAGGTTCCGCCAGCTCCGCGCGGTCGCCTCCGGCATCGCGTGGTAGCCGTCGAACATCCACCCCGGTCTCACCGGGCGCGCGACGATCTCACCGGCCGCACCGGGCGGCAGCGGTTCATCGCGTTCGTCGACGACCGCCACCTCGTAGTTCGCCGAGGCCGAACCCGCCGTACCGATCTTGCGCCGGTGCGGCGGCATGTCCGTGACGATGGAGACCTCGGTGCTGCCGTAGATCTCCGTGAGCCGCACGTCGAATCGGCGCTCGAACGAGGTGAAGATCTCCGGCGGGCAGGGCGCACCGAAACCGAGCCGCACCGGGTTGTCGGCGTCGTCGGCGCGCGGCGGCTGCTTGTGGAGGATGCTCATCATCGCGCCCTGGTAGTTGAAGGCCGTCACGCCGTGCTCCCAGCAGCGGTCCCAGAACCGGCTCGCGGAGAACGTCCGGTCCAGGACGAGATCAGCTCCCGCTTCGATCGCGGCCATGACGCTGCAGTACCGGGCGTTGCTGTGGAACAACGGGAACACGCTGTAGAGCCGGTCTTCCTCGGTGTACCCGAGCAGGTCGACCGTGTGGCGAGCCAGGTTGACGTTGGCCCGGTGGCTGAGCAGCGCGCCTTTCGGCGGACCGGTCGTGCCCGAGGTGTAGAGGATCACCGCGGTGTCCGCGGGATCGACCGGCCCCAGATCACCCGGGGGGTGCTCGGCGAGTCCGGCCAATCGGTGCCGGACGAGGCCGGTGGGCTCCGGCTCGCCGTCCCCACCGCGGTGCTCGTCCCCGTCCTCGCGGTGGACGATCAGATGCACCAGGGACTCGACTCCGGTCGCGCACTCCCGCACCTGCGATTCGAACTCCGCGTCGCAGACGATCGCCTTCGCGCCGGCGTGTTCGAGGAAGTATCGCAGCAGGTAGGAGCCGCTGGCGACGTTGAGCGGGACCTCGACGAGACCGGATTTCGCGAGACCGAACCACACCTGCAGGCACGCGACGCTGCTGCGCATCAGCACGCACACGCGATCGCCTCGGCGGAGCCCGAGTGCGGCCAAACCTCCCGCCACACGACCGCTGATCTCGTCGAGCTCCTGGTAGGCGATCCGCTGCTCGGCCACCAGAGCCGAAGCCGAGGGAGCGCGCTGGGCGGATTCGCCCAGCCACTCGCCTATCGTCCGCGCCCCCTCGCGCGCCCGCGGTCCCGTCATCTCGTTCCTCCCCGGCCCCGTTTCGGCTGCTCGACCGCGCACGGCCTACGGCGTCGGCGCGCCGCCGAGTTCGTTCGACACGAGGTAGGCGAGGGTGACCCCGCGACCGAGCGCGAATCCGCTGTTGTAGCCGGAACCAGTGGTGGTCAGCGCCGCGCACGAACCCACGGCGAAGAGACCGTCGATCACCTCGCCGCCGGCGTCGAGGACGTGGCCGTCCCCGTCGATGTGCACTCCGCTCGATCCGATGCCGGTCCCGACGAACTTCAGCCGCAGCCCGTGTAACGGCGGCTTGACCAGCTCGCCGAGCACCGGGCTCGGCTTGTTGCCGGGATCTCCGGCGAAGCGGTTCACGTAGGTGACCGTTCCCCTGCCGAAGTCCGGGTCCTCGCCGCGCGCCGCGTTCTCGTTGAAGCGCGCCACGGTCGACTCGAACTGCTCGGGGTCGATGCCCAGCGCCTGCCCCAGCTCGTGGAGCGTCGGCCGCGAGGTGACCCACCCCTCCGGGTACGTGCCGCCCGGCGGGGTCGCGGCCAGACCGTACTTCTGCCGGTGCTGGTCGTCCCAGACCAGGAAGAAGGGCAGGTGCCGGTCGTCGGGGTCCAACGTCTTCGCGACGATGTCGACCCAGTAGGAGTCGTTGCAGAACCGCTGACCTCGCGCGTCGACGATCATCGAGTGCGGCATCGCGTACTCGGGGCCGTACCCGTAGCCGGTCCCGACCTGCGAGCGCCAGCCGGGCAGCATCGGCACGCTCGTCGCGGGGATCTTGGCGACCGCTCCGCCGACCGACCGGGCGAGCTTGATGCCGTCGCCGCGCAGGCTCTCCGGCGCGACGCTGCCGAAGTCCTCGGGCTCGATCCCCACCATCTCGCGCACCAGGTCCGGATCCCAGTCGTAGGTGCTGGTCGCCAGCACGACTGGACCGCGCACCTCCACCGGCCCGGCGGGGCCGTCCGCGCGGACCCCGGCCACTCGGCCGCCCTCGTGGAGCAGTGCGGTCACCGGATGGGAGGTGCGGATGTCGACGTGCTGCTCCTCCAGCAACCTCGCCAGGAAGCTCGCCACGACGCCGGTGCCGAAGGTCAGCGGGTCGTCGCCGCGGTGCCGGCCCGTCTTCCGCACGCCGTCGGCGACCCCGAACGCCGGAACGCCGGCGTGCGTGGCGATCTCATCGTCGTCGCCGGAATCGTCGACGTACGCCGCCCGCCGGCCCTTGATCAGCATGTCGTCGTAGGTCGTGCCCACCGGGAAGTACGGGCTGACCCGGAGGTGCTGCCGCCACTCGCCCAGCGCGCTGCCGTCGACCAGTTCGTTCGTGAGGTACCGCCCCACGGGCAGGGCTCCGTCGGCTTCGTCGTGGTAGTCGGCGAGCTCGGGAATCACCTTCCAGCGGATCGCCCCGACGTCCTCCCAGTGCTGGATCGCCTCCGGCGCCGTGGTGATCCAGCGCAGCATCGCCCGCTCGTCCAGGACCTCGGGCGCAGCGTGCGCGATCGCGCGCACGTAGCGTTCGGTGAGTTCCAGCGAATCCTCGATGCCCTCCCGCTCGGCGACGGGGTTTGCCCCGCACCAGACCTGACCGCCGGAGTAGGCAGCCGCCCCGCCGACGAGGTCGGCTGCTTCGAAGATCACCACCTGCCGTCCGTGGAGGGCGGCCCCCAGCGCCGTCGCCAAGCCCGACAGGCCCGCGCCCACGACGATCACCGGCTCCGCCGAACGTGCTCCCGGGCCCACTCCCATAACCGCACCCTCCGTCGAAAGAGTTGAAAGCAATCATCATCGGTGAATCTCGTCGTCCAGGTTCCGCGGGCGATCCCGGCCGAACCTGCTCAGCCCGCGTTGGCGGCGTTCGCGCCTGCGGCAACCGCGATCGTTTCGCCGGTGATGTAACGCGCCTCGTCCGAGCACAGGAAGACCATCGCGGCCGACACGTCAGCCGACTCGACCCACGGCACCGGCATCGCGTTGACGCCCTGGAACAAGGGGGCGACCTCTTCTCGCGTGGGGTGCTCGGCATCGGGCATGAACAGCTTGTACGCCGCCTCGTTCTGGATCATCGTGGTGTCGACCCCGGTGGGGCAGACCGCGTTGACCGTGATGCCCAGCGACGCGACCTCCTGGGCCAGCGACTTGACCAAGCCGATCAGCCCCCACTTGGTCGCGGAGTAGTGACCGACGTTCGGGTAGCCCATCTTGCCCGCCATCGACGAGGTGGCCACGATGCACCCGGCCCCCTGCTCGATCATCACCGGCAGGACGGCGCGCAACGTGTGGAAGGCTCCGGTGAGGTTCGTGCCCACCATCTCCGACCACGTCCGATCGTCCATGTCCGCGATCGTGGAGAACGTGAAGATCCCCGCGTTGGCCAGGCAGAAGTCGATCCGGCCCAGGTCTGCGCGCGCCTGCTCGACGAACGTGGTGACCTGCTCGGGATCGCGCACGTCGACGGTCGCGGCCCGGCAACGCCTGCCCAGGCCGGTGACCAGCCGCGCGGTCTCGTCCAAGTCGCTTCGCGTCGACATCGGGTAGGGCACGCTGTCCAGTTGCGCCGCGATGTCGCAGATGGCGACGTCAGCGCCCTCGCGAGCGAAGGCCAGCGCGTGCGAACGCCCCTGGCCCCTGGCCGCACCGGTGATCACAGCGACTTTGCCGTCGAACTTTCCCATGTTCCCTCCCCGGATTCATGCCTGCCCACCGGTCCTCGACCGGCCTCGTCAGCGGCCCGCCGACCCGCGCGATAACCGAACACCAGCGCGGGCCCGAGCGTCCCGCCCGCGCCGCCGTAGACCATCCCCGTCGGTCCGGCCATCGCGTTGCCCGCCGCGAACAGGCCAGGAACCACCGAACCGCGCACGTCGAGAACCTCACCGTCCACAGTGGTGCGCGGACCTCCCTTGGTGCCCAGCGCGCTGGCCACGATCGGCACGGCGTAATAGGGCGCGGTGTCCAGCGGGCCCAGCGTCGCCGAACGCCCCGGGTACGCGGCGCGGTCGCCGCACCACCCGTCGTACGCGCTCTCACCCCGGCCGAAGTCGACGTCCCTCCCCGAAGCGGCCAGGCGGTTCCAGCGCCGAACCGTCCCCGCGAGACCCTCCGCATCGATGCCGACCCGCTCGGCCAGTTCGGTCAAGCTCGGCGCTCGCACGATCCAGTCCGGTGCGGGGCCGCCCGGCGCCGCGCCGAACCCGCCGTAGCAGCGGACGTGCTCGTGGTCGAACACCAGCCAGCACGGCTGGTTGACGTAGTCGAAACGCGTCGGGTCGAACTGGTGGAACGCACCACCGAGCGCGTTGTAGTTCGCAGCCTCGTTGGTGAAGCGCAGGCCCCTGGAATTGACCATGATCGAGCGGGGAAGCGTGCGCTCGCGCAGCACGAGGCTCACCACTGGTCGCCCGTCGGGATGCCTGTCCGGCAACTCGACGACCGGAACCCACCACGCCTCGCTCATGTTGCCCAACATCGCGCCGGCCTGCATGGCCATGCGCAGACCGTCGCCGGTGTTGGTCAGCACCCCGGGCGGCATGCTCATCGGGCCGCGCAGGAAGTCCCGCACCAGCGCCGGATCGGATTCGAAGCCACCGGTGGCGATGACCACCGATCCAGCGCGCACCTCCGCCAGGCCCACCGGCCCCTCGAACCGGACCCCGCTGACCCGCCCGCGCTCGAACACCAGCTCCCGCGCTCGCGCCCCGACCACCGGCGAGACCCCGTGGTCGAGACACCCCCGGAGCAACGCCCCGACCATCGCGCGGCCAAGACCTTCGAGCTTCCGCTCCTGCCGCTGCCGCGCCACCTCCGGATCCAGCACGCCGGTGCCGCCGCCGATCGGCGTCTCCGCCACCAGCATCGGCCGTGTGACGCCGACGAGGCGAACGTCCCAGCCAGGAAGGCGGTCGAAGGAGAACAGCTCGGGCTCCAGCGACCGGCCCCCTCCCGGCTTCCCGCCCGGGTTCTCCGGGTGGTAGTCCGGGAACCCGGGTACGAGGCGCAGCTTCAGCGGGGTCGACGAGTCCAGCCACTCCACCAGTTCCGGCCCGGTCCGCACGAACGCTTCGGCGAGCTCAGGAAGGATCTTGCCGTGCGACAGGGAATCCAGGTATCCGAGTCCCTGCTCCTCCGAGTCCTCGACACCGGCCTCCGCCGCGCGCGGATTCGCCGGGATCCACGCCACGCCGCTGGACAACGCGGTCGTGCCGCCCACGAGGTCGCCCTTCTCGAACAGCCCCACGCGAGCACCGGACTGCGCCGCCACCAGGGCGGCGACCAATCCCGCAGCCCCGGTGCCGAGCACGACCACGTCGTAGGAACCTGCGTGCTGGTCGCTCATGTGCCGGACTCCCCGATCATCTCCCGCCGTGGGCGGTGAACCATGCCGCGCCCTCACTTGACGTAGGCCCCCGCGTCCACGGGAAGCGTCGCGCCGGTGACGTAGCGCGCCTCGTCGGAAGCCAGGTACAGCACGGCGTTGCTGATGTCCTCCGGCTCCACCCACGGCACGGGCATGGAGTTCATCGCCGTGAACCCGGGAATCGCCTTCTGCTGGCTCGGTTCGGGGTCCTCCGATGCGAAAAGCCCATAGACGCCCGGGTTCTGGATCATCGTCGTGTTGACGTTGGTCGGGTGCACGGTGTTCACGCGGATGTGGTGCGGCGCCAGCTCGTTGGCGAGCGTGCGCATCAGCCCCACGATGCCGTGCTTGGCCGCCACGTAGTGCCCCACGTTCTGGACTCCCTTGAACCCACCGATGGAGCTGGTGAACACGATCGATCCGCCGTTTCCCGCTTCGATCATGCTCGGGATCGCCGCGGTCGCCGTGTGGTGGACACCGGTCAGGTTGACGTCGATCATGTCCCGCCATTCCTCGGCGGTCAGCTCCCAGGTCTTGCGGAACGCCGTCGCGATCCCGGCGTTGGCCACGACGGTGTGCACCGGCCCGAGCTCGGCGACGCCGTGGTCGAAGGCCTTCTGGAGCGCGCCGAGGTCTCGAACGTCGGCCTTGGTCGCGACCACCCGGCGGCCGAGCGCCTTGACCTCCTTGGCCGTTTCGGCGAAGTCGTCTTCCGTGGCCAGCGAGTAGAAGGGCGTGACCGTGCGGATGTCCTCGCAGATGTCGACGGCGATGATGTCAGCACCCTCCGAGGCCAGGCGCACGGCGTGGCTGCGCCCCTGCCCCCGCGCTGCGCCGGTGATGAAAGCGACCTTGCCTGTCATCCGTCCTTGCACGAGATGCTCCTCTCAGGATCGCCGCGCTCAGCGCGGTGCCGCGTCTCGGGGTCCGCTCGGAGTGCCGCGTCAGCCGTGGAACTCGGCCCAGGTCGGCAGGTTTTCCGGGTAGTCCGCAGTGGTGGCACGACCACCGGGCCACCGCATCCGCTCCGCCCGGCCGAGGCCGTCGACGAGCTGGTCCGCGGGCAGGGCGTACTTGAAGGTCAGCGACCGACGCGCGAAGAGCCACCGGCCGTCCGCGCAGCGGTATTCGTCCTCGTACCGGAACGCGGCCAGCACCGTGCTGGACTCCATCACGAGCTCGGCGTGGCCCGCCGCCCACCCGACCGCCCGCCGACCGGGCAGCAGCTGGACCACGTGGGAGTCCGGGGTGTGCACCATCGACCGGTTGGCCCGCATCGCCTCGGTGTAGGCCTTGCGGAGCGCGTCGCGACCGACGGCCGCCTTGCCGCGCCGCTCGAACACACCGTCCGCGGTGAACATGTCGAGGAGCACTTCCAGGTCGTAGTCGTCGACCGCGCGGGTGTACAGCACCGCGAGATCCCGGATGGCCTCCCGATCCCGCATGTCCCGCAGCATCGCGAGGTGCGCCTCGACGTCGTCGGGCCCCGGGTGGTCGACCGCGGTCTGCGCGCGCACCATCGCCGCGAGATCGCTCGTCGGACGTTCTCGCACCACGTCAGCCTCCTGAGGGGACGGAGAAGTGCGGGCTCGGAAGGGATTCCAGGACTCGCCGCAGCGCGTCGGGGACCTGGGTCTTGGACCAGTCCGGGCCTCGGCACACGTAGGCCATGCGGCCCCGGGTGATCAGCTCCCCGTCCCTGGTGAACTCGTAGCCCACGGAGTACGAGCTGGTACCGATGTGATCGAGGACCAGCCGGCAGACGAGCCGGTCCAGCACCTTCGCCGGCCGCAGGTAGGTCGCACCGGAACTGACGCCCACCGTGATGATGCCCAGCTGATCGGACAACTCCCCGCTCCGCAGGCCGTGCGAGGACATCCACGAGGTGTAGGCCCGCTCCATCCACCGGTAGTAGATCGCGAAGAACGCGATCCCCACCGTGTCGCAGTCGCCGTAGGTCAGCTGGAACTCCAGCTCGTCGTGCCGTGTCACGTCATCTCCTCGTTCGCCTGCCCGACGGCGACGGTGGCGGTTCCGCTGAGCACCGTTGCCCCGCCCACCACGTCGAGCGAGACGTCGCAGTCCGCCAGGGTGGTTCCTGCCTCTGCGCGCACACCGGTGACCACACCGCCTGCGCTGAGCTCGTCCCCGGCGAAGACGTTGCCGCGAAGGCGCACCCGGAATCGCCGCAAGCGGTCGTGCCCGCCGCTCCAGGCGGCCAGCATGTTGAGCACGTAGGCCATGTTCAGCGGGCCCTGGTTGATCGGGCGCTCACCCATTCCCAGGGCCCGGACGACCTCGACGTCCCAGTGGATCGGATTGGGGTCGGCCAGCAAGGCCGCCGTGGTCTTCATCTTCTCGGCGCTGACCGCGGGCACCCGCCACTCGGGCAACCGCGCACCGACGACGACCTCCATCAGCCCCTCCGCGGGAAGACGATCGAGTTCCAGCAGGTCGCGACGTGCACCCCGTCGGCCTTGTCGCGCAGTTCGAGCTCGTACCCGACGAGGTCGAACGCACCGGCGGTCCGGCCGGACTTGCGGGCCGCGGAGGTGATCCCGCCGCTGACCTCATAGGTCGCCCCGACCACCAGCGGCCGGTGGATCGAGGTCTCGTGCTCGCCGAACATGGGGCCGTCCGCGGCCGTCGAGCCGAACCACGCGAACAGCTCGTCCCAGCTCACGCCCATCGCGCCGGTGGCGGCCATCCAGACGAACAGGGGGTGCGCCACCATCCCGCCAGGCTCGTCCAACGCGACATCCGCGACCAGCCACGCGCGCCACGGCTCGATGACGAACTCCCCGCCCGGGAAGCGGCGCCCCACCTGCCCGCGCACGTCCTCCGCCGACAGCGCGGTCGACCGGTCAGACATGGCGCCCCCGCCCGGCCCAATAGGGTTCCCGCAGCGCGCGCTTGAGGATCTTGCCGGTCGGGGCCTTCGGCAACTCGTCGACGAAGTCCACCGAACGCGGCTTCTGGTAACCGGCCAGGTGCCGGCGAGCCTGCTCGATGATGTCCCCTTCGGTGACATCGCTACCGGGCTTGGCCACCACGACCGCCTTGACCGACTCGCCCCACTCGTCGTCCGGCACTCCGATGACGGCGCACTCGAGCACCGCGGGGTGCTGGGCGACTGCCTCCTCGACCTGGACGCTGAAGATGTTCTCGCCGCCGGAGATGATCATGTCTTTCGCGCGGTCGACGATGAACACGTAGCGGTCCTCGTCCCAGGTGGCGACGTCCCCGGTCCACATCCACCCGTTGCGCAGCGTCTGCGCGGTGAGCTCGGGCCGGTTCCAGTAGCCGAGCATGTTCGCCTCGGACCGCACGATGATCTCGCCGGGCGTCCGCCCGTCCTGCGCGACGTCGCGTCCCTCGTCGTCGACGACGCGCACCGAGGTGCCGAACCCCTCGCGTCCGCAGGACCGCAGGCGCTCCGGCCGAACTCCCGCGAGGGCGTTCACGTGGTCCTCCTGGGAGAGGAAGCACATCGTCGAGCCCTCGGTCTGCCCGTAGCCCTGGATCAGGGTGCAGGGGAACGAGTCCAGTGACTGGCGGACGATGCTCGACGGCATCGGACCGCCGCCGTACTGGATGTTGCGCAGGCTCGACAGGTCGTACCCGTCGAAGCCCTCGACGGCCATCATCCAGTTCAGCATCGTGGTGATGCCCAGGAACGCCGACACCCGTTCGGCCTCGATGACCTCGAGCGCCTGCTTCGGTTCGAAGTTCACCAGCACCAACGGGCATCCGTGCTTGAGGTAGTTCATCGCCAGCACGACCGGGATGTGGTACATCTGCCCGGTCAGCATGTACACGTCGGTGGGCACGATCCGCTCGGCGACGGTCTGGTTGAGCATCCCGGCCGCGGCACTGCGGTGGGAGTGCAAGGCGCCCTTGGACTGCCCGGTGGTCCCCCCGGTGTAGAGGATGAAGAACGGATCGTCCTCGCCCACCTGCGACGACCACTCGGGTTCGTCGTCCGAAGCGGCGTCCACCAGCCGTTCCAGGCTGCCATCGCCGTCGGCGCCGAACTCCAGCCAGTGCGGGATGTCGACGTGCCGCTGCAGCTCGGCGACCGCGCCCGCCCACTCGGGCGAGCTGATGACCGCGCTGGGACGCGCGTCCCCGACGATGGCAACCAGCTCCGGGCTCGCCAGCCGCCAGTTCAGCGGTTGCAGCACCAGTCCTGCCCGGCCCGCGGCGAAGTACAGCGCCTGGTACTCGGCGCAGTTCCGCGAGAGCACCGCGACCCGATCACCCGGCTTCAGCCCCAGGTCGACCAGACCGTTGGCCAACCGCCGCACCATCGAATCCAGCTCCCACCAGGTGAGCCGGCGGTCGTTGGGGACGTCGAACAGGGCGTGCTGACCGGGGCACAACGCGGCCCACTTGGCAGGTATGAGTCCCTGGTTCACGCTTCCGCTCCTCGTCGCATCGGCAACCACCTCAGTACGGGAGATCGAGCTGGACGTGGCGCTTGCTGAACCGCCACGCACTGCCGTCGTGCACGAGCCGGTCCTCGTACCGCGCGGTCGACAGCACGGTCAGCTTCGCGCCTTCGACGGAGATCAGCGTCAGGTAGGACTCGACCGACACCGCGGCCGGCTCGGCCGAGCGGATCACCGCGTTGGTGACGATGTGACGCCGCTGGTCGGTCTGCGAGGCCAGGGAATCCCGCATGAGCTTCACGATCGCGTCCCGGCCTTCGAAAGGTCCGACGAGATCGCCGTCTTGGACGCGGAGGCTCATCACGGCGTCCTGCGTGAAGCAGTCCGCCATCGTGCTCATGTCGTTCTCGTCGTAGGCGATCGCGTACTTGTTGAGCACGTCCTCGATCGCGCCGCGGTCCGGGGAACCGCCGCCGGCCACCGCACCGGCCGACATGGGAGCCGGCTCCACCGTCCCGCCGAGCGCCTCGACCAGCGGGATCGGGTCGAAGTACTCGGCGAACCGCACGATCCCGTCACCCCGAACGGTCACCCGAGCGACGTAGTTGTTGCGGTAGGCCGCACCAGTCGCCTTGAACGACGAGTCCGACCGGTACTCGGCGACGTACTCCCCGTCCTCCTCCAGCGCCCAGATCCGGTAGTCGGAGAAGTTCAGCGGCGTCGCCATCTGCGGGAGCGCCTGGTAGAAGTCGTCGATCGCGGCCCGGCCCTCGATCGTGCGCGGGATGCCGTCCGGGGCGTACGGGATGTCCAGCCTGCCGTCGACGTGGAACAGCGGTGCGATGTCGTCGACGGCGAGCGCACCCACAGCATCCAAATAGGACTTGATGAGTTCTTTGCCTCGGTCCGAGTTGCTCATGCGTCGAATCCGTCCAGTTCGGGCGGGATCAGGGCAGAGATCACCCGCGATGCGATGCGCCAGCCGTCCGGCGTCGCGACGTAGTCGTCCTCGTTGAGAGCCACGGCTTTGAACGTGGCTCCGCTGTTCGTCTGCCCCTCGGAGAACACGTAGTTGGTCCCGTGCGCGCGATCAGTCGAGTCGAACTCGATCACGTGGTTGGTGATGATGTGGAACTGGCTGGCGATCGCTTCGGCGTCGCGCTCGAAGAACGCACGGATCTGCTCGTGGCCCTCGAAGCGCTCCAGACCGACGGCGGTGGCGTCCCAGACGGCGTCCTCGGTGAACGCCGACAGGGCCTCCTCCGGATCGAACCTGTCCAGACCGCGCGCGTAGCGATGCGTCGCCTGGACGATCTGCAGTTCGGCGGCCGCCGTGGCCGAAATCTGCGTGCTGGTCATCTCATCTCGTTTCCGGGCATGCGCCCCTCAGTCGTAGACGATCACGCCGCGGATGTTCTTCCCCTCGCGGAGGTCCTGGAACGCGGTGTTGATGTCCTCCAGGGAGTAGGTGCGCGTCACGAGCTCGTCCAGCTTGAGCTCACCCCTGCGGTAGAGGTCGGCGATGAGCGGGATGTCGTTGCGCGAGTTGGTGCTCCCGTACAGCGTCCCCTGGAGACGCTTGCCGGACATGGCGAAGGTGAACAGGTCGATCTCCACGTTCCGCTGGGTCACCGGCGCCGCCGCGGTCAGGACGACCGTGCCGCCGCGCCGGGTCATCGCCTGCGCGGGCTCGAGGAGCGATCCGTGCGCGACGCCCACCGTGAGCAGGACCCGGTCGGCGCCCTGCCCGTTGGTCATCTCCGAGACCAGCTCCGCGGCCTGCTCGGCGTTTTCCGCCGTGTGCGTCGCACCGAACTCGGGGGCCCGTTGGCGCTTGTAGGCCACGGGATCCACGGCGATGATGTTCTTGGCACCCCGATGACGAGCACCCTGCACGGCGTTCATGCCGACCCCACCGACTCCGAAGATCACCACGGTGTCCCCGAGCTGCATGTCGGCGGCGTAGGCCGACGAGCCCCAGCCGGTCGGCACGCCGCACCCGATGAGCGCCGCCTTGTCCAGCGGGATGTCCTTGTCGATCTTCACCAGGGCGTCCACCGGGACGGTCACGTACGGCGCGAACGTCCCCAGGTAGGACATCGCCCCGACGCCCTTGCCCCTGGCGTGGATGCGGTGGGTGCCGTCGGGTGAGGTGCCGCCCAGCACGCCCGCGCCGAGGGCGCACATGTTCGAGCGTCCGCTGACGCACATGGTGCACCGCCCGCACGACGGGAGGAACGAGCACACCACGTGGTCACCCACCTCGAGCCCTTCCGCGCCGGGGCCGACCTCGGTCACCACACCGGCCCCCTCGTGCCCGCCGAGGATCGGCGCCCAGGGCAGCGGGATGTCGCCGGTGTCCAGGTGGTCGTCGCTGTGGCAGATGCCGGAGGCGGCCAGCTTGACCGTGGCCTCCCGCACCTTCGGCGGGTCGAGTTCGATCTCCTCCACCGACCAGCCCGAGCCGGTTCCCGGCTCCCACAGCAGCGCGCCTTGCGTCTTCATGTCGTGTCTCCTCGTGCCGAAGGGATGAGCAACGCCGGCCCCCTGCGGGCACCAGCGGAAAGAACCGGGTTCAGCTGATCGGGTCGAGCGCGGTGTCGTCCGCCTTCTGCAGCGCGAAACCTTCGTACCCGTTGGCGGCGACCTCGTCGCACTTCTGCCGGTAGGGCCCCACACCGCCGATGTAGGGCATGAACACGCGTGGCTTGCCGGGGACGTTGGCACCCATGTACCAGGAGTCGGTCTTGGTGAACAGCGTCGCCTCACCGCACTCCTGCACGTGGTCCGACCACTGCTTCTCCGCGGATTCGGTCGGTTCCACCACGGCGAGCTCCTGCTGGGACATGTGCGACAGCAGATCGCTGATCCAGTCGACGTGCTGCTCGATCGACACGATCATGTTGCTCAGCACCGAAGGGCTGCCCGGTCCGGTGATGGTGAACAGGTTGGGGAATCCGGTCGTGGTCAGCCCGAGGTACGTGGTGGGCCCCTCGGCCCACTTCTCCTGCAGGGAAACCCCGTCCCTGCCGACGATATCGATGGACAGCAGCGCGCCGGTCATGGCGTCGAATCCGGTCGCGAAGACGATGCTGTCGAACTCGTGCTCCCGCTCGGTGGTGCGCACCCCGTTCTCGGTGATCTCCACCAGCGGGGTCGCCCGCAGGTCGACCAGGTCGACGTCCTCGCGGTTGAAGGTCTCGTAGTAGCCGGTGTCCAAGCACGGCCGCTTCGTGCCGAACGCGTAGCCCCGGGGGCAGAGGATCTCCGCCTTCTCCGGATCGCGCACCACTTCCCGGACCTTGCCGCGCACAAACTCGGCGGCGGTCTCGTTCGCCCGCTCGTCGACCAGCAGGTCCGTGTACGCCTGCAGAACACCGGTGAGGTTGCCCCGGTTCCACCGCTCGGTGTACTTGGACCGGCGTTCCTCGTCATCGACCTCGAGGGCCGACTGGGTGGGCTCTTCCACCGCGATGCCGAAGCCCGACATCCGCGCCTCTTCCCGGATCCGCGGGTACTCGGCCTTGATCCCGGCGACCAGGTCCTGGTCGATGGGGCCGTTGAAGGTCGGGAGGCTGAAGTTGGCGGTGCGCTGGAACACGGTGAGGTGATCGGCGCGCTCGGCCAGGATCGGGATGGCTTGAATTCCCGACGATCCGGTGCCGATCACCGCGACCCGCTGACCGCTGAAGTCCACGCGCTCCTCCGGCCAGTGCGAGGTGTGGTACCAGTTTCCGGTGTAGTTCTCGATCCCGGGGATCTCGGGCAACTTCGGCTTGGACAGGCACCCCACCGCCATGATGCAGTACCGCGCGGAGACCTCATCGCCCTCGTCGGTGCGCACGGTCCAGCGGGACGACTCCTCGTCGAAGCGGGCCTCGGTGACCTTGGTGTTCAGCACGATGTCCCTGCGCAGATCGTGCCGATCGGCGACGTGGCTGATGTAGGCGTGGATCTCGGGCTGGCTGGGGTACTTCTCGGTCCACTCCCACTCCTGCTCGAGCTCCCGGTCGAAGGAGTACGAGTAGTGCATGCTCTCGACGTCGCAGCGGGCCCCCGGGTACTTGTTCCAGTACCAAGTCCCGCCCACGTCGGCACCGGCCTCGACGACCTTGGCGCTCATCCCGAGCCGGCGGAGCTTGTAGAGCATGTACAGGCCGGAGAAACCGGCACCGACCACCACAGCGTCGAGTTGCGCGGGAATGTTCCTCGTGTCGTTCATAAGAACCCGTCCTCGCAGTCGGATCATCCGTTGGGATTTGTCGGGGCCGTCATTCGGGCGCAACCGGGTGAGCGCTCCACCCGCGCGGATGGACGCTGCGAAGTTCTCTGCTGCGCTTCTCAGGTGGTCAGCTGATCGCGCGGAGGCGCTCGTCGATCTCCTCCACCACGTAGCTGATTCCTCGTTCGCTGCCGGGCAGCAGGTTCACCATGGTGAAGAAGCCGTGCATCTGGCCCGCGAATTGCTGGAGGGACACGCGAACGCCGGCGCTCTCGAGCGCCTTCGCGTAGGCCTGGCCCTCGTCGCGCAGCACGTCGTGCTCGGCGGTCAGGACCACCGCGGGCGCAAGCCCGGTCAGATCGACGGCACGCGCCGGGGAGGCGTCCGGGTGCTCCCGCGCTTCCGCGGAGGCGTAGTGGTTCCAGAACCAGATCATGCTGTCCCGGCTGAGCATGAGCTGGTTCTCCGGGTCGGTGTAGGACGCGGTGTCGAAATCGCAGTCCGTCACCGGGTACACCAGCACCTGCTGGGCGAGCGGGAGCTCGTTGTCGCGCGCCTTCCGGCTCATGATGGCCGCCAGGTTCCCGCCGGCGCTGTCTCCCGCCACGATCAGCGGAACCCGTTCTCCGCAGATCTCCTCGACGTTGCGGTCGACCCAGACCAGCGCGTCCCAGGCGTCCTCGACGGCGGCCGGGTACGGGTGTTCCGGTGCCAGCCGGTAGTCGACCAGCGCCACGGCGCAGCCCGTGCGGACGGCGAGCTGCCTGCCCAGCGTTTCGAACTCGTCGATCGCGCCGATCACCCAACCGCCGCCGTGGTAGTACACGATCGTTCCGCGGGGCTCGTCGTGGGGCACCAGGATCCGCACCGGGATGTCGCGGCCCTCAGCGGGAACCTGGATCAGTTCGCTCCGGGCGACTTCAGGGCCCTCGCCGAACATGTCCTTGAGCATGGCCGTCATACCGCGCGCCTGCTCCGGTTCCATCTCGTGCAGCGGAGGCAGTCCCGTCTCGGCCATCTGGGCGAGGAATCCGGATGTTGCTTCATCAAGAGCCATGTCGGACCTCTTTTGCGTGCAAGAAGGGGAATTCTGCGAGTGCTCGCGACGTCGGATCTCCGACGAAGTCAGCTGTACTGGATCAACTTCGTTTCGAGGTAAGCGGAAAGGCCTTCGACGTTGCCCTCGCGCCCGAGTCCGGATTGCTTGTAGCCACCGAAGGGCTGCACCACGCACATGCCCCACGTGTTGACCGAGATCTGCCCCGTCCGCACGCGGCGCGCGACCTGCTCCGCCAAGGCGGTGTCCGAGGCGTACACCGCCCCGGAGAGCCCGTAGTCGGAGTCGTTGGCGATGGCGACGGCTTCGTCGACGCTGTCGAACGGGATGACGCAGATGACCGGGCCGAAGATCTCCTCGCGTGCGATGCGCATGTCGTTGCGGACATCGGCGAAGACGGTCGGCTGGACGTAGTAGCCGCGGTCGAGCCCTGCGGGACGGCCACCGCCGGTGACCAACCTCGCCCCTTCTTCGACGCCGATGCGGATGTAGTTCTCCACCCGGTCCCGCTGGCGCTCAGCGGCGAGGGGACCCAGCACCGTGCCCTCGGCCTCGGGGGCGCCGACCGGAAGGCCTTCCAGCATCGGCACCATCGCGTCGAGCAGTTCCTGCTGCCGTTCGCGCGGCACCAGAATCCGGGTGAGCGCGGCGCAGACCTGGCCGGAGTGCCCGATCCCGGCCGGGACGAGGGTGGGCAGCACCTCGTCCAGCGGGATGTCGTCAGCGATGATGCCGGCCGACTTCCCACCCAGTTCCAGCGTCACCCGGGCGACCCGTTGGCCGCACAGGCTCATGATCCGCTTGCCCGCGGCGGTGCTGCCGGTGAAGGCGACCTTGTCCACGTCGGGATGGCTCACGAGGTGCTCGCCGACCTCCCGACCGGCGGGCAGCACGCTGATGACCCCCTCGGGCAGGCCCGCGGCCTCCAGGGCCTCGGCGAGCATCATGACGCTGACCGGCCCTTCGGGCGCGGGTTTGAGCACCACCGCGCACCCGGCCGCCAGGGCCGGGCCGATCTTCAGCGACGCGGTGGCCACCGGCCCGTTCCACGGGATGATCGTGGCGACGACACCGACCGGTTCCCGGACGAGCCTGCCACGTCCCTCGGCCCACTCGCGCTCCTCCTCGAACACAGCGCGCTCGTGCAGAGTGGACACGTCGCCCCACATCTTCAGGGCGTTCTGGTGGAACGCTTCGCTCACCGCGGCCGGAGCTCCGATCTCCGCGGTGAAGGCCCCGGCCATGTCGGCGAACCGCTTCTCGACCTCTTCGCCCACGCGAGCGAGGACCTCACCGCGCTCGGCCGGGGTCATGCGCGGCCAGGGTCCCTCGTCGAACGCCTTCCGCGCGGCGGCCACGGCCGCGTCGACGTCCGCCTCGCGCGCCTCGGGGACGGTCGCGATGACCTCTTCGGTGCTGGGCGAGACGACTTCGATGAGGCGGTCGCTGGACGGTTTCACCCAACGCCCGCCGATGAACAGCTTCGAGTAGCTCTTGAGCGGAGTAGGGGCGGCCACGGTTGTGGACATGTGTTCTCTCCTGGTGGTCTCGCTCAACGGACTCCGACCGCGACGGTTCCTGCTGTCGCGGTGAGCCGGTCGGCCGGTCGTTCACCGACCGTGAAGGCGGTCAGGCTCGTTAACGCGGTGGTCGCGGGCATCAGCACCGGCACGTCGACGATCGGCGGGTTCTCGGCTCCGCTCGCGTTCGGGTGCTGGTCCACGACGACCGCGGGGGCGTCGGCACGGCAGGAGCTGCAGGTGCCCGCGGCGCGGGGCTCGACGTCGTCAGCCACTGTGTCCGACATCTGCCTCACTCCTGTTCTCCACGTTGAAAACAGCTGGCACACGGGCGATGACCGGATGCGCGAGCCGGGTGCGACTCACCTCGGCGTGACGGCCAACACAGCCACCTTGGCCCGCGATATGTCCGAAGTCAATACCGTTCATTATATTCATAGTAATTGTTTTTGAGGACGCGCGCGTTCCGCTCACGCACCGCCGGGCGCCCCCTCAAGACGGCGCCACCTCGAAGATCAGGCGAGCACGGCGCCTCCTCGACGGCCTTGACAGCCCGGCTAATTCAATATAATGATCTCAAGAATTCAGGGAGCGTGGATGGAGACAGCGTCTAGACCGGCGGCCCTGGTGACCGGAGCCGCCTCCGGAATGGGCCGCGCCACGGCGTGGGCGTTCGCGTCCGCCGGCTACCGGGTCGTGCTGGCCGACATCAACGCCGACGCCGGCGGCGAAGCGGCGGACGAGATCACCTCACGAGGCCTCGAGGCGCACTTCGTGCGTGCCGACGTCACCAAGTCGGACGAGGTGGAGAACATGGTCGCCGCCGCGACCGACCGCTACGGGCGGCTCGACTGCGCGGTGAACAACGCGGCGTGCCCGCCCGACCGCGAGCGCATCGTCGACGCCGACGTCGAATCCTTCCGCGAGGTCGTGGAGATCAACCTGACCTCGGTGCTGGTGTGCCTGAAGTACGAGCTCGCACAGATGCTCGGCCGAGGCGGACCGGGATCGATCGTCAACATCGGGTCGATCCGCTCCTTCCGAGCCGGCGCCGGATCCCCGGCCTACACCGCCGCGAAGCACGCGATCATCGGGCTGACCCGCACCGCCGCCCTGGAGTGCTCCGGGACCGGGGTGCGTGTCAACGCGGTCTGCCCCGGGGCCATCGACACCCCGATGCTTCGGCAGTCCCGATCCACCCGTGCCGAGGGCGCGGTGGCGGCACACCTGGGCACGCTCGGGCGCCTCGGGACTCCCGACGAGGTCGCGCAGGCCAGCCTGTGGCTGTGCTCGTCCGCGTCATCCCTGGTCACAGGTCAAGCGCTGGTGGCCGATGGCGGCTACCTCATCCAGTGAAAGGGCAGAGCCATGATCATCGACGCGCACACGCACGTCTGGCCCGACGCGATCGCTGAACGGGCGCTGACCGCCAACCGCTTGCCGGGGTTGCAGGCGGTCGGCAACGGCAAAGCGAGCTCGCTGGCGGCCGAGATGGAGGCCAAGGGCGTCGACCACAGCCTCGCGCTCGGGGTCGCCGGGGCGGCGAAGAACGTGGACCGCACCAACGAGTTCATCGCCTCGCTCAACGGCGAGACCTTCACCCCGTTCGGCACCGTGCACGTCGACCTCCCCGTCGAGGAGAACCTGGCGAGCCTGCGCCGCCACGGCCTTCGCGGCGTGAAGGTCCATCCCCTGTTCCAGAACTACGGGCTCATGCACGAGCGGCTGTGGGAGCTGTTCGAGGCCTTCGGGGACGAGATCGGCGTGATCGTGCACGTCGGCGCGGGAGGCAGCGGAGCGGTGAACGAGCTGAGCACGCCGCGCATGCTGCGCGAGATCGTGCGCGCCTTCCCGCAGCTGCGGCTGGTGGCGTGCCACTTCGGCGGCTACCACATGCTGGCCGAAGCCGAGCAGGAACTGCGCGGGCTGGACGTCGTGCTCGAGACCTCGTGGCCGCCCGCTCTCAGCGAGGTCGACCCCGCGACCGTGCGACGGCTGATCACCCGGCACGGCGTCGAGCGGATCGTGTTCGGCTCGGACTGGCCCATGACCGACCCGGCGAAGGAGATCGCGGCCATCCGCGCGCTCAACCTCGGCGACGACGCGGAGTCCGCCGTGCTGGGCGGCAACCTCGCCCGCGTCCTCCGGCTCGACGTGTAGACGCCGGCCCCGATCGAGAGCTCGTCGCGATCGGTTCGTCCGCGAGCGGCTCGCGCCTAGCGCCAGTCGACGACCTCGTTCATGAGCTGCGGCTCGCGCTTGGCGATGGTCTTGGCGTACTCGCTCATGTGCTCGCGCATGAGCTGTTCGGCCACCTCCGGCTCACCGGAGATGATCGCATCGGCGATGTCGGCGTGGACCCGACGCACCGGGTCGCGGCGGCGTGCGACGTACACACCGGACGCCCGCTCGGTGAAGAGGTCTTTCAGCGCCCGCGCGAACAGGCTCAGCAGGCCGTTGCCGGCCATCGACAACACCTTCGCGTGAAAAGCGTTGCTCGCCGTGAGCCACTCGTCGTCGGTCTTCGCGGCGAATCCCCGCTCGACGATCTCGCGCAGCTCCTCGTCGTCGGAGGGATCGTGCCGCTCCGCGGCGAGCCGGGCGACGAGCGGTTCGAGGATCAGCCTGGCCTCGACCAGCTCGCTGAACTCGATGCCCTGCACCTGGAAGAAGAGAGTGGCCATCCGGCCGAACTCGCGGCTGTCCACTTCCGACACCACGGGTCCGCCACCAGGCCCCGGCTTCATGCGGATGAGCCCGTGCACCTCCAGCACGCGCAACGCCTCCCGCAGAGACGCCCGCGCCACCTGGAAGCGCTGGAGCATCACGCTCTCGGACTCCAGCATGTCGCCTGGCGAGAGCTTGCGCTGCGCGATGTCCCGCACGATTTCACGCGCGATGATGGAAGACACCTTCTCGCCACGGCGCTCCCACGCTACGCTGACCGATTCACTCATAATGGTTCGCAGCATACCGGCCGGAGGGCGAGGAGTTCACGTCACCGTCCACGTGTCCGCTCCGCTCATGTGAGCCCGGAACTCGGCGTCGCCGCCCGCCTCGCCGCTCTGGGCACTTCGCAGGCGTTCGCGCACGAGGTCGTCGTAGACCGGGCGGGACACGCTGCGCAACACGCCGGTCACGACGTGTTGCAGGTCCTGGCTCGACACGCGGCTGAGCGCATAAGCGTATTCCGGATCATCGCTGACCGCATCGTGCACGAGGAGTTCGTGCGGCTCGACCTCGTCCGTGGGCAGCACGCGCAGCCCGAAGCCGTCGCGGACCACGCACTGCTCACCGTCGGCACCGAAGACGATCGGCTCGCCGTGGACGAGCGGGATCAGCCGGTTCGACGCCTCGCCCTTCGCGCGCAGCAGGTCGAACGAACCGTCGTTGAAGATCGGACAATCCTGCAGGACCTCCACCAGCGCCGTGCCCCGGTGCGCGGCCGCCTGGCGCAGCACGTCGGCCAGCCCTCTGCGGTCCGAGTCCAGCGCCCGGGCCACGAAGGACGCCTCGGCACCCAGCGCCAGCGACAGGGGGCTCAGCGGGGAGTCGAGGGAGCCCTCCGGCGTGCTCTTGGTGATCTTGCCGGTCTCCGAGGTCGGCGAGTACTGGCCCTTGGTCAGCCCGTAGATCCGGTTGTTGAACAGCAGGATCTTCAGGTTCACGTTGCGGCGCAGCGCGTGGATCAAGTGGTTGCCGCCGATCGACAACGCATCGCCGTCACCGGTCACCACCCACACGGACAGATCGGGCCGCGAGACCGACAACCCGGTCGCGATCGCCGGAGCACGGCCGTGGATCGAGTGCATCCCGTAGGTGTCGAGGTAGTACGGGAACCGGGACGAACACCCGATCCCGGACACGAAAACGATGTTCTCGCGCCGCAGTCCGAGTTCCGGCAGCAGGCCGCGAACCGTGGCGAGGATCGGGTAGTCGCCGCAGCCGGGACACCACCGCACCTCCGATGAGGAGGTGAAGTCCTTCGCGGTGAGTCCCAGGTCAACACCGGCCACAGTGGTCACGTCGCGATTTCCTCTCCTCGCGCCACAGCGACCGCCGCGGCCATCTTGTTCCGCTCGGTGGCGGCCATCGTGCCGGCCTCGACCTCGAGCAGGACTTCTTCCAACTCCTCGGCGAGGAACGCTCGCCCGGCGACCTTGGTCACCGGCTGCGCGTCGACGAGGTAGCGAGCGCGCAACAGCATCGAGAGCTGCCCGAGGTTCATCTCCGGCACGACGACGCGCTCGTAGCTGCGCAGCACCTCACCGAGATTGGAAGGCAGCGGGTTCAGGTGGCGCAGATGCGCCTGCGCGATCGGCACGCCCCGGTCCCGCACCCGGCGGCACGCCGCGCCGATCGGCCCGTACGAACTCCCCCAGCCCACGACGAGCGTCCGGGCACGTCCGGACGGGTCGTCCACGACCACCTCCGGCACGTCGACGCCGTCGACCTTGGCCTGCCGCACCCGGACCATCAGGTCGTGGTTGTCCGGGTCGTAGGAGATCGCGCCGTCCCAGTGGGACTTCTCCAGCCCGCCGATGCGGTGCTCCAGCCCTGCGGTGCCCGGCACCGCCCACGGACGCGCGAGCGTGTCCGGGTCGCGCCGGTACGGAGCGAACGCTTCCGCATCGGCCTCGGCGAAGGCGGGGTCGATGCGGGGGAGGTCGTCGAGATCCGGGATCCGCCAGGGCTCCGAGCCGTTGGCGATCGCACCGTCGGAGAGCAGCAGCACCGGCGTCCGGTAGGTCACGGCGATCCGCGCGGCTTCCACGGCCGCGTCGAAGCAGTCCGCGGGTGATCTCGGCGCGACCACCGGAACCGGCGATTCGCCGTTGCGGCCGTGCAGGGCCTGGAACAGGTCTGCCTGCTCGGTCTTGGTCGGCAGCCCGGTGGACGGCCCGCCTCGCTGCACGTCGACGACGAGCAAGGGCAGTTCGGTCATCACCGCCAGCCCGATCGTCTCGCTCTTGAGCGCCAGCCCCGGCCCGGAGGTGGTCGTCACGCCCAACGCCCCGCCGAAGGCCGCGCCCAGGGCAGCGCCGATTCCGGCGATCTCGTCCTCGGCCTGGAACGTCGTCACCCCGAACCGCGTGAGCCTGCTCAGCTCGTGCAGGATGTCGCTTGCCGGTGTGATCGGGTAGCTGCCGAGGAACACCGGCAGCCCGGCGCGCCGGCCCGCCGCCACCAGGCCCTGCGACAGGGCCACGTTCCCGGTCACCTGCCGGTAGGTACCCGCAGGCAGTCGCGCGGGTGCGATCTCGATGGTCGAGGCGAAGGCCTCGGTGGTCTCGCCGTAGTTCCAACCCGCGCGGAAGGCCAGCACGTTGGCCTCGCCGACCTCCGGTGTGCGGGCGAACTTCTCGCGCAGGAACCGCTCGGTGCCCTCCGTCGGGCGCTGGTACATCCAGCACAGCAGCCCGAGCGCGAACATGTTCTTCGCCCGGGCAGCGTCGCGCTTGCCCACCCCGGCCGGCTCGACCGCACCCCGGGTGAGCGTCGACATGGGCACCTCGTGCACCACCAAGCCGGTGAGCTCGGCCAGCGGATCGCCCTCGTAACCGGCCTTGGTCAGGTTCCGCTTGGTGAACTCGTCGGTGTTGACCAGCAGCACGCCCCCGGCGCGGAGGTCACCGACGTTGGCCTTCAGCGCGGCCGGGTTCATCACCACGAGCACGTCCGGACAGTCTCCCGGCGTGAGGATGTCGTAGTCGGCGAAGTGGATCTGGAAGCTCGAGACACCGGGCAGCGTTCCCTGCGGGGCCCGGATCTCGGCCGGGAAGTTCGGCTGGGTCGCCAGGTCGTTGCCGAAGGCCGCGGCCTCGGCGGTGAAGCGGTCACCGGCCAGTTGCATCCCATCCCCGGAATCACCGGCGAACCGGACGACGGCCCGGTTCGGCGCGGTCACCGTGTCACGCCCTTCACCAGCTGCTTGGCCAGCGAGTCGAGGATGACCTCGGTGGTGCCCTCGTAGATCCGCATCGGACGCGCCTCCCGGTACAGCCGCTCGATCTTACTGCCCTGGACGAGGCCGAACCTGCCCATCGTCTGGACTGACCGGTCGACCACGCGTCCGGCGATCTCGGTCGCACCCACCTTCGCCATGGACGACAGGTGCAGGTTCGCCAGCGGGTCGCGCGCCGCTGCTTCAGCCGCGCGGTAGGTCAGCGCGCGGGCCATCTCGATCTCGGTCCACGAGGTCGCCAGGCTGCCGGGCACGGAGCCCAAGCGGGCCAGGTTCACGCCGAACTGCTCACGCCCCGCGGCGTGCCGGACGGCTTCCTCCAGCGCGGCGGTGGCGAGTCCGACCGCTGCGCCCGCGACCGACACCCGGAAGGTCGCCAGCGTCGAGAGCACCAGGGTGAACCCCTCCCCCGGTGCCCCGAGCCGGTGGTTCTCCGGGACCCGGACCTCGTCGAGCACGACGTCGCCGAGCACGTGCGGCGCGATGATCTGGTGCGGCTTGGTCACCGAAACGCCGCTGGTGGTGGCGGGCACCAGCACCAGCGAGTAGCTCTCGCCCTCGCACGCCAGCACGCAGTAGAAGTCCGCGTCCCCGGCGTTGGTGATGAACGACTTGCGCCCGTTGAGGACGAGATGGCCGTCGCGCCGGACCAACGTCGTCGACAACGCCTTCAGGTCCGATCCCACGTCGGGCTCGGTGAGGGCCAGCGCGGCGATCGCCTCCAGCCGGCCGACCGCGGGGAGCCACTCGTCGCGCACCGCGTCGCTGCCACCTGCGCTGATCGCGTAGCTACCGATTCCCTGCATGCCCAGCAGGGAGTCGAGGTGCGCGCTCTCGGCTGCGAACGCCTCCCGCGCCAAGGTGACGGCGAGCGAATCGACCCGTTCGTAGCGGCCCCCGAACTCCTCCGGGACCATGATCGAGCCGATGCCGCTGGCGGCGAGGCGCTTGCGCATTTCCGGGTCGATGTCGCCGGCTTCGTCGGCGCGCTCGGCGATGTCGCGCACGGATGCCGCGAACTCCCGGGCTTCCCGTTGCAGCGCAAGGTACTCCTCCGACAGCTCGAACAGCCGTCCATCCTCCGCGTCAGCCACCGCAGCTCCTTCAACTTCTGGCATATTTATGATTACCATAACAATGAATTTTCCCGCGTCAACCAACGCCGAGGTGACCTCATGACCTTCGATCCGACCAGTGCGTTCGACCTCAGCGGCCGCGTGGCGATGGTGACCGGCGGCAGCCGTGGGCTGGGCAAGGCCATCGCCTTGGGGCTGGCCCGAGCCGGTGCCGACGTCATCATCTCCAGCCGCAAGCAGGAAGCCTGCGAGGAAGCCGCCGCCGAGGTGGAGCGCGAGACGGGCCGCAGGGCGCACCCGATCAGCGCGCACGTCGGCCGGTGGGACCGGCTGGACGGGCTCGTCGACGACGTCTACCAGCGGGTCGGGCGGGTCGACGTGCTGGTCAACAACGCCGGCATGTCACCGCTCTACGACAGCGTCGAAGGCATCACCGAGGAGCTGTTCGACAAGGTGATCGCGGTCAACCTCAAAGGACCGTTCCGGCTTTCCGCCTTGGTGGGCAGCCGGATGGCCGAGAGCGGAGGCGGATCGATCATCAACATCAGCAGCGCGGCCGCCACCCGCCCGCGGCCCTCGGTGCTCCCCTACGCCGCCGCCAAGGCAGGGCTGAACGCGATCACCACGGGCTTCGCGCACACCTTCGGCCCGTCGGTGCGCTGCAACGCCATCATGGCCGGAACCTTCCACACCGACGTCAGCGCGTCCTGGGACCCCGCCGAGTTCGCCGCCCGAGCCCAGCGCTTCGCGCTGCAACGGGGCGGCCGGCCGGACGAAATCGTGGGCATGGCGGTGTACCTGGCGTCCGAGGCGTCCAGCTACACGACCGGCGCGGTGCTCGCCGTCGACGGCGGACAGCCGTAGGCTCACCGGCCGGGCCCGTTCCCAGGGCCCGGCCGGTCATCTCAGAACCGGATCACCCCGGAGCATCACCGCGACCGGTGATCACACCCCCAGCGACCAGCGCCCCGAGCTCATCGCCGGAGAGCCCGAGCCCCGCCCCCAGCACCTCGTGAGTGTGCTCGCCGACTCCGGGCACACCGTCGTAGGAAGGCCCCTCGTAACCGGACAGGTGCAGCACCGGACCGGGCGTCAGGACCGAATCCCAGCCGCCCGGACCGGTGATGCCCACGAGCGTGCGCTCCAGGAAGTGCGGATCTGCGACGATGTCGGAGGCGTCGTTGACTGGCGCGCACACCACTTCGTGCTCCTCGAGCACGGCGAGAGCCGCATCCCTGGGCAACGACTCGACCCAGTCGCTGACGTACTTCTGCAGCAGGTCGTTGTGCTCCAGTCGGGCCGGCCCGGTGGCGAACCTCGGGTCCTCGATCATGTCCGGCTGGCCCATCGCGGTGAACAGCCTGGTGGCGATCACCTGGTTCGACGCCGCGATCGACAGGAACTTCCCGTCCGCCGCCTGGTAGATGCCGCGAGGCGATGCGGCACCGGTGGCGTTGCCGATGCGACCCTGCACCTCACCGAGCCCCGTGTACTTCAGCACCATGTCGCCGACGATGAACAGCAGCGGCTCGTACAGCGCCACATCCACGACCTCGCCCCGCCCGGTGCGCTCCCTGCGGAACAACGACATCGCCGTGCCCATCGCCGCCGAGATCCCCGCGATGGAGTCGGCGAACCCGAACGGAGGCGAGGTCGGGGGGTGCTCGGGCCAGCCGTTGATGTGGGCGAACCCGCTGGCCGTCTCCGCCACCGTGCCGAATCCCGGCCGGTTCCGGTACGGCCCGGTCTGCCCGAAGCCCGAGATCCTGGTCAGGACCAGGCTCGGGTTCTGCTCGCTGAGCACCTCGTACCCGAGCCCCCAGCCTTCCAGCCGCCCCGGGCGGAACGACTCGACGACGACGTCGACCTCGGCGGCCAAGCGGCGCACCAGGCCTCGGCCGCCCGGCTGGCGGAGGTCGATGCCCACGGACCGCTTGCCGCTGTTGAGCCTGCCGAACCCGAGCGAAAGGCCGTCCTTCTGCGGCACCCACTGGCGCGCGTAATCACCGTTGACCGGATCTTCCGCTTTGATGACCTCGGCGCCGAAATCACGCAGCATCCTCCCGGCGGTCGGTGCGGCGTAGCCCGCACCCAGTTCGAGCACGCGCACACCGGCCAGCGGCGCGTCACCGGCTTCTGCCATGACCCCTCCCTTTCGATCGCCCGCGCTCTACACGCGCCACTGGACGTGCCGGGGCTCCAGGTACTCGTGGATGCCCCACTCACCGATCTCCCGGCCCACGCCCGAACGCCCCGAACCGCCGAACGGCGCATCCGGCCGCATCGCACCACCGCCGTTGATCCACACGGTTCCGGCCCGCAACCGCTCCGAGACGCGCTTGCCCTCCTCGAGGTCCGGCGCCCAGACGTTGGCCGCCAGCCCGTAGGCGGTGTCGTTGGCCAGCGCGACGGCCTCCTCGGCGTCCCGGAACGGCAGCACGACCGCCACCGGGCCGAAGATCTCCTGCTGCACAGCGCGCGCGGTGTGCGGCAAGCCGCCCAGCAGCGCGGGGTTGATGAAGTAGCCCTTGCCGGGCAGCGGCCGGTCGACCGACAGCAGGACCCGGCCGCCCTCCTCCAGCGAGCCGTCGACGAAGCTCTGCACCCGGTCGCGGTGGTCGGGCCGGATCATCGGCCCGATGTTGGTCTTCGGATCCCACGGGTCCCCGACGTGCATCTGGTCGAACGCCCCCGCGCTCGCGGCCAGGAAGCGGTCGTACAGCTCGTCGTGCACCAGCAACCGGGCCAGCGCCGCGCACCCCTGGCCGCCGTTGCGCGACCAGCGCAGGTGCATCTCCTCGGCGAACGACTCGACCTCGCAGCCGGGCAGCACGATGCTCGCCGACTTCCCGCCGAGTTCGAGCGTCACGCCGCTGAGGTTCGCGGCCGCCTGCTCCATGATCTTCGCGCCGACCGCGTCGGAACCGGTGAAGGAGACCTTGTCCACCCCCGGGTGCGAGGACAGCCGCCGCCCCACCTCGGCGTCGCCGACGATCACGTTGAACACGCCGTCCGGCAGGTCCGCCTCGCGGCTGAGCTCGCCCAGCAGCAGGGTGGTCAGCGGCGTGCGCGGCGACGGCAGAAGCACCACCGTGCAGCCCGCGGCCAGCGCGGCGCCGAACTTGAAGATGGCCAGGTTGAGCGGGTAGTTGTAACCGGTGATGGCCGCGACGACGCCCACCGGGTAGTGGGAGACCTCGCTGATGGTCGGCACCGGCTGGTCGTAGCCCCCGAGGTGCACGGTGCGGTCCTTCTTGGCCGCCTCGGCCTGCCAGCGCAGGTGCCCCAGCCCCATCTTGACCTGGAGCCCTTCGGCCAGCGACACCGGTGTGCCGACCTCGTTGACGATCGAGGCGAGCAGTTCGTCGACGCGGGCCTCCAGCACGTCGGCCAGCCGGTGGATGGCCGCCGAACGCTCGTCCGGCCGGAGGGCGGCCCAGCCCCCGAAGGCCTCCCGCGCCGCGCGGACCGCCTGGTCGACCTGCTCGGCGGAGGCACCGCCGACTTCGGCCAGGACCTCCTCCGTGGCCGGGTTGACCACGTCCCAGCGCCCTCCGGCCGGCTGCACCGGCTTGTTGGCGATGGTCAGCGTGCGCACGCCGGGCACGTAGTCGCGCAGCGACTCGGGTGTCTTGGTCATCGGGCGCCCTCTTCTTCCTGTTTCTTCGCCATCAAGCCGACTCGGTGCAGCAGGCAGACGAGCGTGTCGTCCTGGTTGAAACCGCGATGCTCGAACCACACGATCCCGGAGTCGTCGCGGCTGGTGGACTCCCGCTTGTCCAGGATCGTCGTCTCCGCGCGCAAGGTGTCCCCGTGGAACACCGGGTGCGGGAACTGGATCTTGTCGTAGCCGAGGTTGCCGAGGGTGGTTCCCATCGTCAGCTCCGGCACGTGGAACGCCCCGATCAGCGCCACCGTGAACAGGCTGTTGACCACCCTCGCGCCGTGCACGCTCTTCTTGGCGAACTCCTCGTCGAGGTGCAGCGGCTGCAGGTTCATCGTCAGCGAGGTGAACATGACGTTGTCCATCTCGGTGACCGTGCGGGTGAACGGATGCTTGTACTCCGCCCCGATCTCGAACTCCTCGAAGTACAGACCGCGCATGTCACTCCCCGATTCCCGCGATGGCTTCGGCCCGCGCCAGCCAGTCCACCGCCTTGTCGTAGTGGGCTTTGTCGATGTGCAGGCCGCGGTAGCGCAGCGCCCCCGTGCCCTCGGCGCGGGCCTTCTCGTAGGCCTCGACCAGGCCCCGGTAGAACTCGATGTCCGCGGGGGACAGCGAGAACACCTCGTTGATCGCGGCCACGTGGCTCGGGTGGATCGCGATCATGCCGCGGAAGCCGAGTTGCCTGCCGCGCGCGGCGAACTCCCGCAGGCCCTCCAGGTTCGCGAGGTCCTCCCACAACCCGGTCAGCGCGTGGATCCCGGCTTCCCGGCACGCCAGGAGGATCCGGCTGCGGTGGTACAGCGTCTCGGTTCCCTCGGGTGTCCACTCGTAACCGACGGCCTTGGCGATGTCCGCGTGCTCAGCGGTCGGGCCGATCATGGCGCCAACCCTCGGCGACGCCGTCGCGATCTCCAGGCAGTCGTGGATCGCCCGGACCGTTTCGACCGGCACGATGTACTCCAGACCGGAAACCCCGTTGCGCTCCTCGAAGTGGTCGAGCAGCGCGTCGTAGCGCAGCACGTCGGTGCTCCGCTCGATCTTCGGAGCGAACACACCGGTCAGGCCCGGAACGACGACCTTCTCGAGGTCACCACCGGTGAGCCGGGTTTCCAGCGGGTTGACCCGCACGAACAGGCCCACGTCGCTGCCGGCTTCCCGGACCCGCCGGATGGAACCGGCGACCGCGTCCCGCGCAGCGACCTTCTCCCCCGAGGGCACGGAATCCTCCAGGTCGAGCACGATCGCGTCGGCGTTGGCGCGCAAGGCCTTGTCGACCCACGTCGTGCGGTGGCCGGGCAGGAACAGCACGGAACGGTAAGGCCGCATCAGTAGCTCCTCGGCAGGCCGAGCACGTGCTCGGCCACGTAGTTGAGCACCATCTCCTGGCTGATCGGCGCGATGCGCATCAGCCGCGCTTCCCGGAAATACCGCTCGATGTGGTACTCCTTCGAATAGCCGTACCCGCCGTGCGCGCTCAGGGCCGCGTCGGCGGCGAAGAAACCGGCCTCCGCCGCGAGGAACTTCGCCTCGTTCGCGTCCTTGCCGCTGGGCTGGTCGTTGTCGATCAGCCACGCCGCGCGCTGGCACACCAGGTCCGCGGCGTCCAGCTGAACCAGCGCACGCGCGAGCGGGTGCGAGATGGCCTGGTTCTGCCCGATGGGACGGCCGAACACCGTGCGGTCCTTGGCGTAGGTGGTCGCGCGGCGCAGCGCCGCCCGTCCGATGCCGATCGAGGCGTTGGCCGAGATGACGCGTTCGGCGTTGAGCCCGGCGAGGATCGCGCGGAAGCCGTTGCCGACCTCGCCGATCACGTCCGATTCGGGGACGAACAGCTCGTCGATGAACAGCTCGTTGGTGTCCACGGCGTTGCGCCCCAGCTTCGGGATCTTGCGCACCGTCACCCGATCGCGGTCCATCGATGCGAAGAACAGCGTCATCCCGTCGGTCCGCTTCGCGCTGTCCTCCCGCGGGGACGTCCGGCACAGGATGATCAGCCGTTCGGCCTCCTGGGCCTTGGTGATCCAGACCTTCTTCCCCGAGATCGACCAGCCTCCTTCGACCTTCTTCGCGAACGTCGAGATGGTGGAGGTGTCGGTGCCGGCGTCCGGTTCGGTGACCGCGAACGAGACGTGCAGATCCCCCTCGACGAGCCTGGGCAGGAACCTCTCCTTCAGGTCCGCGCTGCCGTGCTTGATGATCGACTCGAACCCGAAGATTCCGATGTGGACAGCGCTGCACCCGTTCATCCCCGCCCCCGAGGCCGCGATCTCCTGCTCGACGATCGCGGCCTCGGTGACGCCCAGTCCCCCACCCCCGTACTCGGCGGGCACGGTCAGACCGAGCCAGCCGCCGTCCACCACCGCCTTGTAGAAGTCCCAGGGGAACTCTTCGTCCCGGTCGTGCTGGGCCCAGTACTCGTCGGGGAACCCGGCGCACAGCGCGCGCACGGCCTCCCTGATGTCCGAATGCGTCGTGTCAACGCTGAAGTCCATGTGCCTTCTCCTGGCGATCGAAGGTGTCCGGCGCGATCCCCTCTTCGCGCAACACCGCCTTGCGCACCTTCTCCGAAGGCGTTTTCGGCAGCGCGTCGACGAACCGGACGAAGCGCGGGGTGGCGAACTCGGGGATGCGGCCCTCGCACCAGTCGATGACCGCCTCGGGCTCGACGGGTTCGGTGGCGACGATGGCGGCGAGGACCTCGTCCTCACCGGCTTCGACCTCGGCCGGGACGCCGATCACCGCGCACTCGGCCACCGCCGGGTGCCCCAGGATCGCCTGCTCCACCTCGTAGGAGCTGATGTTCTCGCCGCGCCGGCGCAGCGCGTCCTTGTAGCGGTCGACGAAGTAGAACCAGCCGTCGGCGTCCTTCCGCAACGCATCACCCGTGTGGAACCACAGGTTTCGCCACGCCTCGACGGTCTTCTCGGGCATCCCGTAGTAGCCCATGCTGCACGTCCACGGGTGCTTCGGACGCACCACGAGCTCACCGATCTCGCCGACCGGCACCTCGTGGTCGGTCTCCGGGTCGACCAGCCGGATGTCGAACCAGTCCGCTGCTTGCAGGCCGGCCGCGCCGGGCGGGCGCTCGACGCCGTAGGGCGACATGATCGGTGCGCAGGTCTCGGTGAGCCCGAACGCGTCGACGAACGCCTCGATGCCGTAGCGCTCCTGGAAGTCCGCCACGATCGAACTCGCCGTGGGAGCGGCGTAGACGCACCGCAGCTGGTTGTCCCGATCGTCCGGTCGGGGCGGCTGCTTCCACGCGAAGTCCATCATGACGCCGACGAAATTGGTCACCGTCACGCCGGACTCGCGCACCTGGTCGATCCACCGGCTGGCGCTGAACTTCGGCCGCACCACGGCAGCGGCGCCCGCCACGAGCGCCGGGTACACGGCCATGAACTGGGCGTTGCCGTGGAACAGCGGCGTGGTGGTGAGGTAGGTGTCCTCCGAGGTGAGCCGGGTCAGAGACACCACGATCTGCGCGAAGAAGTACAGCTGCGAGTGCGGCATCGCCACGCCCTTGGACGGACCCGTGGTGCCGGAGGTGAAGAAGATCGCGCCGAGGTCCTGCGGCCGGGGCGCCGGGAGGTCCAGCGCAGGCCCGTCTTCCAGCTCGTCCCACAGGTCTGCGCTCCAGCCCCCGCGCCGCAGCAGGTCCACGGCTTCCTGCCCGCGGCCGGTGTCGATGACCCAGAAGTGCTCGATGCCGCGGGCGTGCTCGGCGATCGCGACGAACCTCTCGGCGAAGGCGTCGTCGATGACCGCCCACGGCGCCCCCACGGTCACCACCTGGTGGCGCAGGAACTCACCTTCGTAGTTGGTGTTGATCGGTACTTCGACCAGCCCGCCCACGGCGGCGGCGAACCAGCTCCGCACCAGCTGCGAGGAGTTGGCGGCCATGATGATCAGCCGATCGCCGGCCTCCGCGCCGGTCTTGATCAGCGAGCCGGAGATCCGTTGCGCTGAGGACAACATCTCGGCGTAGGTCCAGCGCAGCCCTTCCTCCGGCGTCATCAAGAAGGTCGCGTCCGGCCGCTCCTGGGCGTGGTGCCGCAAGACGGTGCTGAGCGTCCAGTCCGCTGGGTCGGCGAACGTGGGAACGAGATCGCGGTAAACCCGGGTCATGCTCGGCCTCCACAGTCAGTCGCTACTTCGCCGTCAACCCGCCGTCGACCGGGATGGTGACGCCGGTGACGTAGCTCGCGTCGTCGCTGAGCAGGAAGGCGATCACCGCAGCGACCTCCTCGGGTTCCGCGCCCCGTCCGAGCGGGATCCCGCCGACGAAGTCCTTGGTCAGCTCGGAGACGTCGGCTCCGGGCTCGCGGCCGAAGAACTGGGCCAGCATCGGCGTGTGCACGGTGCCCGGGCACACCACGTTGACGCGCACCCCGTCCGGCGCGCCGTTGAGCGCCAACGCCCGCGCGAAGGGCACGAGCGCGCCCTTGGTCAGCGAGTAGATCGGGCTGAACGGCGAGCCCACCAGCGCCGAGGTCGACGAGGTCATCGTGACCGAGCCGGTGCCGCCAGCGGCTTTGAGCAGGTCGAAGCCGAGAGTGCAGGTGTAGTAGGCGCTCTTGACGTTGACGTCCACATTGGTCGCCCACTGCTCGTCGGAGACCTCGAGCCCGGCGGGGCCTGGCATGCCGACCTGCGCGTGCAGCGCGTGCAGCACGCCGCGCTCGTCGCGAACGCGGTCGAACAGGGCGCGCAAGCTGTCGTTGTCGGTGGCGTCGACCTGCTGGGCGACCGCGCTGCCGCCTGCCGCCACGATCTCCTTGGCCACCGCCTCGGCGGCGTCGGCACCGAGGTCGGCGACGTACACGTGAGCGCCTTCGTCGGCCAGGCGCAGCGCGATGGACCGGCCCATGCCGGATCCACCGCCGACGACGGCGGCGGTGCGGTTCTCGAAGCGACGTGTCATGAGTGTGTCCCTTTCCCGTCGGACTGGTCAGCGGCGCTGGTCGAAGGAGCGGCCGAGCATTTCGGAGACGATTCGGATGCGTTGCATCGCCGGCGTGCCCCCGGCCAGCGCCCACCCGTGCGAGTCGCGGTGCAGCCGTTCGAGGCCGAACTCCTCGGTGTAGCCGTTGCCGCCGTGCAGCTGCATGGCCAGATCGGTGACCCGCTTGGCCATTTCGTTCGCGGTGCACTTGGCCAGCGACACCTCGAGCGAGTTCGGCAGGTGCTCGCCGACACCGGCTGCCGCGCGCTGGATGAGCAGCCGGGCGGCTTCGACCTGCAGCAGCATGTCGGCCAGCGTCATCTGGACGTTCTGGAACTCCACGAGCGGCTTGCCGAACTGGTCGCGTTCCTGCACGTAGCGCTTGGTCCGATCGAGCGCCGCCTGTCCCAGCGCCAGGCTCATCGTGGCGTTCCCCAGGCGTTCGATGGAGAACGCGCCGAAGAGCTCGCGGAAGCGCCCCGGCCCCAGCACCAGGTTCTCCGCGGGAACCTCGACGTCGTCGAAGCGGATGTCGGCCGACGGGATGCCGCGGAAGCCCATCAGCCGTTCGCGCTCACCGAAGCTCACGCCGGGCCGGTCGGCTTCGACGATCACCGCACCGATGGCCTTCGAGCCGGGTTCGTCGTTCATGCGCGCGTAGACGAGGTAGTGGTCGGCTTCGCCACCGTTGGAGATCCACCGCTTGGACCCGTTGACCACGACCTTGTCGCCCTCGACGACGGCCTTGGTCTTCATGTCGGTGGCGGCCGAGCCCGCGTCCGGCTCCGAGATCGCCACGGCCAGCGTCGCCTCTCCGCTGATGATCGGCGGCAGGAAGCGCTCGCGCTGCTCCTCGCTGCCGAGCCTCGCGACGACCTGCGCCGGCCCGGTGTTGGACTCGAAGACCTGGAAGGCCGCGGGACGGCATTCCTTGGCCAGCTCCTCGATGACGGTCAGCGCGTGTTGCAGCGGTGCACCCCCGCCACCGTGCCGTTCCGGGAGCGCGATGCCGAGCAGTCCCAGCTCTCCCAGGTAGCGCCGCTCCTCGTGGGGGAAGGCCGTCCGCTCGCGGTCCCATTCCTCCGCGCGCGGTGCGTAGCGCTCCGCGGCGAGTTTGGCCGCGACGTCCTTCAGGGCGCGCTGTTCGTCGGCGTCGATTGCGGATGCCACTGGCTCACCACCCTCATTTTATCATAATCATCATAATAGTCTTACCGGTAGCGCGGTCAAGCTTGCTCCTCCGATCAACCCCGTGCAAGATGCAGTTGTCCCTAATTATCATCATCATAGTTTAGGGAGGCGGCAATGGGCCGTGCAGTGATCGTCGACGCGGTCCGCTCCCCGATGGGGCGCGGCAAGGCCACCGGCGCGCTGGCCGGGCTGCACCCGGTGGACCTGCTCGCGCAGGTGCTCAGCCGGCTCGTGGCCCGCAACGACCTCGACCCCGGGCTGGTCGACGACGTGCTCGTCGGCTGCGTAGGCCAGGTTGGCGAGCAGTCCGCCACCCCCGGTCGCCAGGCGGTGCTGGCGGCGGGATTCCCCACCCACGTCCCCTCCGCGACGATCGAGCGCAAGTGCGGCTCGGGGCAGCAGGCGATCGATTTCGCGGTCCAGGGCGTCCGAGCCGGCGCGTACGACATCGCCATCGCCGCGGGCGTGGAGTCGATGAGCCGGGTGCCGATGGGATCCGCGCGCGGCGACGCCGATCCGCACGGACCGGACGTGCGCGCTCGATTCCCCGGGCTCGTGCCCCAGGGCGTCTCGGCCGAACTCGTGGCCGCGAAGTGGAAGCTCAGCCGCTCCGAACTCGACGAGTACGCCGCCCGCTCGCACGAGCGCGCCGCTGCCACGTCCTTCGACGGCGAGATCGTGCCGGTCACGACCCCCGACGGCGCCGCGGTCACCGCCGACGAAACCATCCGCGAAGGCACCACACCGGAACGGCTCGGCCAGCTGGCGCCGGCCTTCGCCCGCCAGCCCCACCTGGATCAGTTCCCCGACCTGGACTGGATGATCACAGCCGGCAACTCCTCGCAGATCACCGACGGCGCCAGCGCGCTGCTCGTGATGTCCGAGGAGCGCGCTGCCGCACTGGGCCTGCGGCCCCGGGCAGCGCTCGTGGCCTCGGCCGTGGTCGGTGACGACCCGACGCTGATGCTCACGGGCCCGATCCCCGCCACGCACGCCGTGCACGCGCGCGCCGGTCTGTCACCGGGCGAGATCGCCGCGTTCGAGGTGAACGAGGCCTTCGCGTCGGTTCCGCTCGCCTGGCAGCGGGAGTTCGGGGTTCAAGACGAACGGCTCAACCCCTGCGGCGGCGCGATCGCGCTCGGGCACCCGCTCGGCGCGTCCGGCTGCCGCCTGATGACCACCCTGATCAACCACCTGGAGCGCACCGGCGGCCGGTACGGCCTGCAGACCATGTGCGAAGCCGGTGGCATGGCCAACGCCGCGATCGTGGAGAACCTGTCCGCGTAGCGGGCTGGAAGCGGGAACGACGAGCGAGAACGGGAGAGAGATGAAGCTGACCAACGCGACAGCCGTCGTCACCGGGGGCGCCTCCGGCCTCGGCCTGGCCACCGCGCGCCGGTTCGTCGAACGAGGCGTGCCCACGGTGATCATCGACCTGCCCACCTCCGACGGCGAACGAGTAGCGAAGGAGCTGGGGGATTCGGCCCGCTTCGGTCCCGCCGACGTCGCTGACGCCGACGCCGTGAACCGGGCGCTCGACCTGGCCGAGGGCCCGATCCGGGCGCTGGTGCACTGCGCCGGCCGCGGCGGAACGGTGCGCGTCGTGGAACGGGACGGCCAACCGGGATCGCTGGAGTCCTACGAGTCGATCGTGCGCACGAACCTGATCGGCTCGTTCAACGTGCTCCGGCTGACCGCGGCCCGGATGGTGACCAACGAGCCGCTCGACGGCGAGCGCGGAGCCTGCGTGCTCACCGCCTCGGTCGCGGCGTGGGAGGGCCAGATCGGGCAGATCCCCTACGCCTCGGCGAAGTCGGGGGTGGTGGGCATGACTCTCGTCGCGGCCCGCGACCTCGCGCGCAAGCTGGTCCGCGTGTGCTCCATCGCCCCCGGCACCTTCGACACCCCCATCCTTTCCCGGTTCTCCGACGAGATCCGCGACGGTCTGGCGCAGCAGACGCCGCACCCGCAACGGCTGGGAGACCCGGACGAGTTCGCCGCGCTCGCCCACCACATCATCGACAACCCGATGCTCAACGGCGAGACGGTGCGCCTCGACGGTGCGATCCGGATGCCACCGAAATGAGGAGAGCAACGTGACCGAACCCAGTGGTGCCACACCGGACGAGACCGAGCCCGTCGTCCTGACCGAGAACGTCGACGGCGTGCAGGTCGTCACGATCAACCGGCCCGAGGCCCGCAACGCCATCAACACCGCGACCGCCACGGCGATCGCGGCCGCGATGGACGAGTTGGACAGCAGGGACGACCTGGTCGCCGGCGTGATCACCGGCGCGGGGCGGAGCTTCTGCGCGGGCATGGATCTCAAGGCGTTCCTCGCCGGGGAACGGCCGTCGCTGCCGGGCCGCGGATTCGCCGGGATCGTGCAGCAGCCGCCCGCCAAGCCGCTGGTGGCGGCCGTCGAGGGACACGCCATCGCGGGCGGCTTCGAAATCGTCCTGGCCTGCGATCTCATCGTGGCCTCCGAAGAGGCGAAGTTCGGGCTGCCCGAGGTCAAGCGCGGCCTCGTGGCGGCGGGCGGCGGGCTGCTCAGACTGCCCGAACGCGTGCCCTACCACGTGGCGGTCGAGTGGGCGCTCACCGGCGAACTCGTCTCGGCGAGAGCCGCGCACGAGGTGTCCCTGGTCAACCGGCTCACCCCGCCCGGCCAGGCCCGCTCAGAAGCGTTGGAGCTGGCACGGACGATCGCGGGCAACGGCCCGCTCGCGGTCCGGGCCACCAAGGAGATCATCAACGCCGCCCGCGACTGGCCCTCGGACGAGGCCTTCGAGCGCCAGCAGGCGATCAGCGAACCGGTGCGCAGCTCCGAGGACGCCCGCGAAGGCGCCCTGGCGTTCAAGGAAAAGCGGGCACCGGCCTGGAAGGGGCGCTGACCGGCGGAGGATCGGCGGGCACGGGAACCGAGCGCGCGCCGCGCCGGTTCCCGTGCCCGTTCCGGTGGCCCGCACATCCTGCGCCACCGAGCATCGCCTCGTTCACTCCGGTGGGGGGAAGTTCGGCTTGCGCTTCTCCAGGAAGGCCGCCGCTCCTTCGGCCATGTCAGGACTGCCCACCGCCTGGACGAGCATGCCCAGGCCCGCGCTGAACGAATCGCGAGCGGCGTTCCACCAGACGTTCGAGCTGACCTTGGTGATCTCCAGGTAGCGGGGGCTCAGCGTGGCCAGCTCACCGCACCACTCGGTGACCGTCTGCTCCAGCAGGTCGTCCTCGACCACGGCGTTCACCAAGCCCATCCGCTCGGCCTGCTCGGCGGTGTAGCGGCGGCAGAACAGCGACAGCTCCTTCGCGCGCTTCTCGCCGATCTGCAGACCCATCACGTTGGTGGCCCCGGTCACCGGCGAACTGCCGACTCGCGGCCCGGTCTGCCCGAAGGTCGCCGAACGGGCGGCGATGGCCACATCGCACGCGACGACCAGCTCGTTGCCCCCGCCGGCCGCGGCTCCGTTCACCGCGGCGATGACCGGCCTGGGGCATTGGCGCACGGCGTCCAACATCCGCAGGGTCGACTGGTAGAGCTGCCGCATCTCCCCCACCGTCGGCGTGCTCAGCTGCTGCAGCGAACCACCTGCGCAGAAGCTCCCGCCGGACCCCGTGATGACCACCGCGCGCGCGGACGCGGCGTCCTCCAGCGCCTCCACGATCGCGGCGGACATCGCGGGGTCGAACGCGTTGCGCCGCTCGGGCCGGCTCAACCGGATCCACAAGGCCTCACCAGCGCCGCGCTCCACGAGGACGTCGGTCATCGGTCTCCTCCACTCCTCACCGGGGTATTCTATTATAATGATAGTCCTTGTATCGTCGACCCCCAAGGACCATCGGAGAGGACTCCGGTGAGAGTTGGCGGCGCTTCGCGGCAGAACTTCCGCCGTGCGACCGAATATTCGCGAGGCAGCGGGAGCGGCCGGGCGACCCGCCGGACCGCACCCGAGCCCCCTCCCCCGCAGGCCGAGCGAGCGCGCCCGAACCGCCAGGCGGAGGATCCCGCGGGACGCGCAGCCCGCTCGGCGTCACTTCAGGCTGATCGCCCGCTCCGGGCACGCGTCCGCGCCATCGCGAGCCGCGTCGACCAGGGCGCCGTCGACCTCCTCCGCGATCGGGTAGGCGTGCCCGTCCTCGTCGCGCAGCGCGAACACATCGGGCGAGGTCATCTGGCACAGCCCGTGCCCCTGGCATTGGTTGGCGTCGACCTGAACTCGCATGGATCCTCCTCGACCAACTCGGCCTGCATCGTTGACAGCCGACCCATCTAGTATAACCATTATCAGGCCAAAGCGAAGGGCTGCGACGCGAAAGCATGGCAGGTCGACGGCTTCTCCGAAAGCCATCACCGAATGGGACCGCGCCGACGCCCGCAGAAGGAGTCGAGATGGGCTTGCAGAACTCCACCCGCGCTCAACAGCGCGTGCTGGCGACGGAGAGCGGTTCATGAACCGGATCGTCGTCGCGGGCGGCGGCCTGGCAGCGGCCCGGGTGTGCGAACAGCTCCGCGCGAAGGGGCACGACGGCGAGCTGCTGGTGCTCTGCGCCGAACCCCACCCGCCCTACGACCGGCCACCGCTGACCAAGGCCGCGCTCCTGGAGGAGCGCGACACGACCCTGCGCACCGATTTCGAGCTGCTCGAAGCCGATCTCCGGCTGGGCGTCGCTGCGACCGGCCTCGCCCCGGATCGGGACGTGGTGCAGACGGCGGAGGGCGAGATCCCGTTCAGCACCCTGGTCATCGCGACGGGCTCAGCACCCGTCCCGCTCCCCGGATCGGGCCCGCAGCACGTCGTCCGCACCGCCCAGGACGCGGCGCACCTCCGCGCCGGACTGCGCCCGGGAGCCCACGTCGTGCTCGCCGGAGCCAGCTGGATCGGTGGAGAGGTCGCCACGGCGGCACTCCGGCTGGGATGCCGCGTGACCTGCGTGGAACCGGGCCCGGCACCGCTGGCCACCGCGCTCGGCGACGAGGTCGGCGCGCTGTTCCTGCCCTGGTGGTCCGACGTGGACCTGCGCCTCGAGGTGGGCGTCACCGAGGTGACCGCCACCGGCGTGCGACTCGGCGACGGGTCGCACCTCACTGCGGATGTCGTGGTGGCAGGTATCGGAGTGCGCCCGCAGACCGACTGGCTGAGCGGCTCCGGGGTCGAGGTCGACCGCGGGGTGGTGGTCGACGAGCACCTGCGCACCACCAGGCCGGGCGCCTACGCGGTGGGCGATGTCGCCGCCCGGTGGTCGGTGCGGTGGAACAGGCGCCTGCGCGTTGAGCACTGGGACGACGCGCGAACCGGTCCCGACGTCGCCGCGGCGGTGATCCTGGGCGGCGACGCCGGCCCGGAGCCGCTACCGGTGCACGACCCGGTCCCCTACTTCTGGAGCGACCAGTTCGGGCACAAGATCCAGTACGTCGGCCAGCACGGCGCCGAGGACGCGGTCGTCATCCGCGGCAGGGGTTCGGCGAAGTGGGGAGCGGCCTGGCTCGCACCCGACGGCACGCTCAACGCTCACCTCAGCATTGATCAGCCCAAGCAGATGATCCACGCCAGAGCGGCGATCGATGCCGGCGCGAAACCGGACCCGGGATCGCTGGCCGACCCGGACGCCGCGCTCTGAGAACGCCCTCGCGAACTGGCTTTGCTGTTGCGCGGGTGGTTCGGGATCCGGCTCATGACGCAGCAGCACAGCACGCGGGGTCCTCGAGAGCACTCTCGAGGACCCCGCGTGGAATCGATGGCGGCAACGTCAGCGAGCCAGGTACCCGCCATCGACGTGCAATTCCGAACCGGTCATGAACGAGGCGTCGTCACTGGCGAGGAAGGCGATGACCGCGGCGATCTCGGACGGTCGAGCCAGCCGGCCCATCGGCATCACCGAGACCATGCCCACCTCGATCTCGGTGCCCTTCACGTTCTCGAGGATGGGGGTGTCCACGAACCCCGGATGCACCGAGTTCACCCGCACGCCGTCGCCGACCCAGCGCATGGCGGTGTTCTTGGTGAGCAGCCGAACCGCCCCCTTGGCCGCGTGGTAACCGGGCGAGGTGCCGAACCCGCCGCCCACGCCGTAGATCGAACTGACGTTGACCACGGAGCCGCACCGGGACGCCTTCAACTGCTCCGCAGCCGCCTTCATGCCCAGGAACACACTGGTCTGCGTGACGGCGATCGTTCGCTCGTACTGCTCCTTCGTCGTCTCCTCGAGCGGGGCGGCATCCCCGATCCCGGCGTTGTTCACCAGGATGTCGAGCCCACCGAACTCGGCGACGACGTGGTCGATCGCCGCCTGCCACGACTCCTCGGAGGCCACGTCGTGGTGCAGGAAAGCGGCCCGGGCTCCGGAATCCCTGAGCCCGTTCGCGACTTCCTCACCGGCGGCGTCCTGGATGTCGGTGACGAGCACCGCCGCGCCTTCCTCCGCGAAACGCTCCGCCGTCGCCCTGCCGATGCCGCTGGCGGCACCGGTGACGAGAGCGACCCTGCCCTGCAATCTGTCCATGACGGACTCCTCGAGAGGCCTAGGCCGCCTTGACGACCTGGGAGAAGGACATCTGGAAAGCGTCTGGCGTGGTGAAGTTCGCGATGTCGGCCGACGCAGCTTCACCCTCCGACGACTGCAGGGCCGCCAGCGCGTCTTCCTTGCTGTCGAAGTCGAGGACCGCGACCAGGAAGTGCGCCGGCTTCGATCCGTCCGGAAGCTCGGTCACGCCCCATTCGTAGTTCCTCAGCTTCGGCAGCTTGGTTGCGAGAACCGCGTGCACTTCGCGGTAGTGCGTCAAGAACCGCTCGGGATCCGAAGGGTGATCGTAAATCGCCGTGAGCCGATACATCGATTCGCCTTTCTGCCTGGGGGAGTTGCGCACGCGACCACCTCGCGGCGCCTCGAGAAACCGCAGCGCCGAGCACATCAGTCCACACTGGATGAACGCGACACCAGTTGGGAGAGCCGCAGGACGTGACCTGCAACCAGGATCACCCCCGCCGAGGCAAGAGTCAAGATATCTCTGATATTCATAGTCACCGATTGCTTCCGATGCCGCCTCCCCGGCCTTCCGGAACCGCTCTCGCCCCGGCAAGCGAGATCGTTCAAGTCGAGCACCAGCTGATCAACGCGGTGAGGGACAGCGGAAGTGAACGATCTTCATCCTGATGGGTGACGCTCGTGCGTGCTAAGCAAGCGGCGCCGTTACGCTTGCTCAGTGGCTACGCCTGGGTCGGCCATGCCCGACAACGTGACATGGCAGCTGATCTTGGAGCAAGCCGCGGCCCCGGTCGCGGCGCTCGATCTGCAGGCCCGGATCATCTACGCCAACCCCGCTGCCTGCGATCTCCTCGGCTACGACCCCGCAGCCGTGCTCAACCGCCCGGCGCACGACTTCACGCATCCCGATGACCCACCGGTCGACCACGACATGATCAGCAGCCTGGTCACCGGCGACGCGGAGAAGTTGACCCAGGAGCGGCGTGGCATTCGGTCCGACGGCACGGCCCTCTGGGTCCTGGTCGACTTCGCCCTCATCCGCGACGCCGACGGCGTGCCGCAGTTCGTCCTCGCCCAGTACCAGGACATCACCGAACGCCGCACGGCCGAGCGGCGCTGGCGCCACACCTTCGCCAACGCCCCCATCGGCATGGCCATGCTCGACCTCACCGGCCGCTGGCTCGAAGTCAACGACAAGCTCTGCGACATGGTCGGCTACACCCGCGACGAAATGCTGACCATGCGCTTCACCGACCTGACCTACCCCCACGACACCGCCGGACTGGACCTCCTCGCCGACCTGGCCGCAGGCCGCATCGACACCGCCAGCACCGAAAAGCGCTACCGGCACAAAGCCGGATACCCCATCTGGGCGCTCATCCGCGTCAACCTCGTCCGAGGAGCCGACGACCAACCCGCCTACCTCGTGTCCCAGTACGAAACCATCGGCGACGAAGAGATGCGCGACAGCCACATCGCGCACATGGCCCTGCACGACCCGCTCACCGGCCTGGCCAACCGCGCCCTGCTCATGGACCGGCTCAACCACGAACTCGCCGCACTCCACCAGCACGGCGGCGTCCTCACCGTCCTGTTGGCCGACCTCGACGGCCTCAAACCCGTCAACGACCGCTACGGCCACGCCGCCGGCGACAACCTCCTCACCACCACCGCCGACGAACTGCTCAACGCCGTCCAACCAGGAGACACCGTCGCCCGCCTCGGCGGCGACGAGTTCGTGGTCGTCTCCAACAAGCCGGACATCAACGCAGCCAAGGCATTCCGCGACGAAGTATCGCGATGCCTGAACACCGACATCACTGTCTCCGGCCACGAGATCACGCTCACCGCCAGCATCGGACTCGCTGCCACCACCAACGCCACCACGCCAGCATCCGACCTGCTCCACGCCGCCGACCTCGACATGTACACCCACAAAGCCACCAGCCCCCGCCACCAGCACCCACCCGAACAGCACTCCGGCGGCAACTGAGCGAGTCCACGCACCGAACCCGCCCGAACCATCCGGAGAAGGCGGGGCGCAACGAAGGCCTGGAGCGGAAAGGTGAAATCCGCTTCGCTTCGGTCGTCTCAAACTGAGACAACCGAGGTCTGCGCCATGCGGCCTTCCTACCTAGCCTCACTGGTGATGTGAACGGGACCACACGACGGGCTCGCGGTCTCGCGAGCCACAGCATCGGTCCCGGCAAGTCTCATGCCACGAGGAAGTGGAGAAGTCCATGCCTGCTCACACCAAGTCCCGCGTCGTGCTCGTCACCGGCGCAGCCCGGGGCATCGGCAAGGGGATCGCGCTGCGGCTCGCCGCCGACGGCCACGACGTCGCCGTCAACGACATCGATGCCAACAGCGACCAGCTCAAGGCCGTCGCCGACGAGATCATCGGACTGGGCAGGCGTTCGGCCGTCGCGGTCGCCGACGTCTCCGACCCCGAGGCCGTGCAGCACATGGTCGACACCGTGGCCTCTGAACTCGGTCGACTCGACGTGATGATCGCCAACGCCGGCGTCGCCCAGGTCAAGCCGCTCCTGGAGGTCACGCCGGAGGAGTTCGACGAGCTGATGTCGATCAACCTGCGCGGCGTCCACCTCTGCTACAACGCCGCGGCCAAGCAGATGATCAAGCAGGGCGATGGCGGCAAGATCATCGGAGCTGCCTCGATCGTCGCTCACCGCCCGTTCCCGCTGCTGGCGCACTACTCCGCTTCCAAGTGGGCGGTGCGCGGGCTCACCCAGGCCGCCGCGATGGAGTGGGCGCAGTACGGCATCACCGTCAACGCCTACTGCCCCGGCATCGTCGGCACCGCCATGTGGGACCACATCGACGAGAAGCTCGCCGAGCACGAGGGGCTCCGCAAGGGCGCGGCCATCGAGAAGTACTCGGAACTGATCCACCTCGGCCGCGTCTCCGTTCCTGAAGACGTGGCCGCGTTCGTGTCCTACCTCGCCTCCAGCGATTCGGACTACATGACCGGCCAATCGGTGATGATCGACGGCGGGATCCAGTTCTCCTGACCGAGACGTGCAGGACTTGGTCCCATCGGACCGTCTCCGGCCCGATGGGACAGTCCCTCCGTCGAGCGGAGCTCAGCCCAGCAACTTTGGCTCCTGGCCGGTTCCGCGGAGTCGCACTCCACCTCAGGACCCAGCCATGTGAGCTCTCCGTCAGTCCGGTAGCCAATAGGGCAAGTCGGAGAAGCCCGCGCGAACGCGCACCAGTGTCATTTCGACGCGGGTGATGCCCAGGTGGGCGCAATGCTCACCGACCCGCGTGGAGCAGTCAGGGCCGCTCCAGGCGGGCATGCGACGCGAGGCCCGGCACTGCGGGCACAACGTCACGCACAGCACCCCAGGTGGGGACTCGACCACCAAGCACGTGAGGGAGCTCTGCGCGTCACAGGCTTCGCAGCCTGCCGCAGGCGGGCACCACGTGGTGTCATCCAGGTCGATGTGTTGCGGGGAGTCCAGGGTCGTCAATCGAATCGCCTCATCGGCGCCTGCCCCTTGTACGTCCTCCCACGCGCCGGTGCGGAATCCTGCAGCGGGGTCTCGGCCGCAGCCACACCGGTGCGTGGCCGGGCGGCGGGTGCCTCGCCCCCCCGTTCGAGCCCGGCGCCCGATCTCCAGGGTGCCAGACTTCGCTCGAACACACACGCCTTGGTCATTGCCGACGATGCGCTGACCCGCTCGTCGCAGGTCCGGGAGACTCTGGTGATACGACTGCCCCTCCCGGTACGCAACGTCCGGTTCGGGCGGTTAGGGTTGATCTGATGCGAGAGGCGTTCCACGGCGAGCTGACAGAACTCGGCGAGCAACTGGCCGCCCTGTCCGGGCGGGCGTCCGAGGCCATGCGGCTGGCCACACAGGCAGTGACCACCAGCGACACGGGACTGGCCGAGCAGGTCATCACCGCCGACTCCGAACTCGATGCCGCGCGCAACGAGTGCGAGGACCACGCCCAACGGCTGTTGGCGTTGCAATCACCCGTCGCAGGCGACCTGCGCACCATCCTCGCGGTTCTCTACTGCGGGGTGAAGATCGAACGCATGGGAGATCTCGCCGCCCACGTCGCGAACCTGGTCCGCCACCGCCACCCGGAGCCGGTCGTCCCGGACGAGTTCACCGACACCGTGCGCTCCCTGGGTGAGCTGACGGTGAGCATGGCCGACCGCCTCCACGACGTGATCCGCGGCGCGGACCCCGCGAGCTTCTCGGCGATGGACAACTCCGACGACACCGTCGACGCACTGTGCACCCGCCTGGGAGAGGCAGTGCGAAGCGAGGACTGGCCGCACGGCGTGACCGCCGCGATCAACATCGCGCTGCTGACCCGCTACTACGAACGCTTCGCCGACCAGGCCGTGTCCGTGATCCGCCGCCTCGAATTCGCCACCACCGGAACACTTCCCCACTGACGCAGGAGCCGGCCCCGGCCCGTCACGACGAAATCCCTGAAACTGCGGGGCCTCTCGCGATCATGTGTCCGCAGCTTCGGCTGCGCTCACGATCGCAGAGGGAGGAGTATGACAGCTCCCCGCCTCTGCAGTCCTCATGGTGCTTCGCAGCACCGCTGCTCGTGTCACATCGCCAGGAGGATCGGGACGAACATCGTCGCGGTGTAGTAGGACATGAACTGCACTCCTGCGTTCATCCCGAACGCGCGGTTGCACAGCCCGCCGAGCATTCCGACGGACAGCGCGGTCACCAGTCCGAGAACGCCACCCTCGTACCAGGAGACCACCACGATCAGGCCCGCGAAGGCGCCGATCAGCGCTTCGTGACTGACGTGCGTGATGACCCAGGCGCTGGCCGCGCGGGCGTCCTTCATCGCGAAGGGGTACGCGACGAGTGCGGCGATGAGGACACCGAGCAGGCCGTAGACCAGGCACTGCCAGGACGACATCATCGTGTGCAGGTTCTGCGGCCCCGCTGCCGCCCTGCACCGAGTACACCGGTGGAGCGTTGAACAAGGCCGCAGCGGGCCCGGCCGCGACAGGGCTCAGCGGGAGTCCGAAGGCCACCAGCGGGATGATGGTTTCGGCGAGGTAGGTCGACTCCGTCGTGCCGTTCTTGACCGCCATCAGGGAGCTCAGGCGTCTGATACGGGTGCTTCAGCCGCGAACCAACGGCTTCACCCGCGATCACCGTGGTGGCCACCGGGCTGAACACGAAGGTCGCCGAGCTGACCACCGCAGCGCCTGCCGTGTAGCCGACCTGCTGCTTGGTGAGCACGCGCAGCGGGTTGGGAAGAAGGTCTGGCCCGTCTTGGATTCGGGCGCGAGCCAGAACTTCCGGGCACCGCTGCGTTCCATGTCCTGTCACCCGGACCGCGAGCTCGCTCTGAGCAGATCCGCCACCAGGGGCCGATCGCGATGCCGAGGAAGAAGGAGATGCTCAGGGAATCACCGAAGTGTTCTTGGTGACTCCGTGCACGGCGGCAATCGCCAGCGTGAAGAAAATGATCCCCGCGACGCTGGCTCAACGGCCGGATCCCGAGGTTGACGCAATCGCCGTCGCTAAGCTCGGCGACGCGATGGCCGCCATCTCCTCACGAGCCCAGCTCATCTGCTCCTCCTAGTTCGTCGAGACGGTGGCCGGAGCGCGCACGGTGCGCTTCTCGATGTCCTTGACCCGAGGTCTGGCCACCACCAAGCGATCCACATAGATACCCGCGGTTGCGATCCGTTCCGGGTCCGAGTGCACCTCACCACGGTGCTCGGCCCCCACAACCACCGCCCGCGTACGTAGTGCCAGGCATGCTGGTCGGAGCGCTGCTTTCCGGCCGACCTAGGCTCCTGTCTCGCCGGACTGCAGGAAACGCGAGGGCTACACCCAGCAGGACGAAGAACGCTTGGTTGGCGACCAGGTCACCCGAAACGGAGACGTTGAGCAGGAAGAAGCACAGTAGGGCCGTGATGCCAACGCCTTCTAGACGAGGGAGCTGAGCCCGCGCTCTCCCGAAAGCCACCGCCACAACAACGATCAGCGCGGCGGCCGCGATCCATCCGCCCTCAGCCGCTACCTCGACGAAGAGGTTGTGCGGGTACTGGTGGACACCGCTGTCCAGCCAAGCCCAGGAGGGAAGCTTCTCCGAAAGATCGCCCCACCCGATGCCGAACGGGTTCATCGCGACGATCGGCAATGTGGCTGCGTAGAGGTGGGTTCGAGCGAGTGTGGAGGAATCTTGCTGCCCGCCGAGGAGGTCTGTGATCCGGTTCGCCGATGCTTCCGGCGCCTGGGAGAGCGCCCAGAGCGTGAAACCCACGAAGACCGCCACGGTCAGCGCCAGGCGCGTGCTACGAACCACGAACTTCGCCGGCATCATGAGGGCAACGAGGCAGACCGTCGCAACCAGAGCGACCAGCGGGCCCCGTGATCCGGAGGCGACCGTCGATGCGGCGAGGTACACCACCGCCATGCCACAGGCGACGACGGCCCACACCCACCCTCTCGGGCGGCGCCGGTACAGGTGCAGAACGAGGACGAGGATGGCCAGGGCCGCAGCGCCTGCCGCCCGGCCGAGGTGGATGGTGTTGGATTCATCCAACGCCAGCCGCACCCCGCCGGAACCGGCGCTCTGCAACCGAGCGAGCGTGACCTCCGCAAGCCCCACCAGCGCGAACCACCACAACAACCACAGAATTCGGGCGCGCGTGCGGATGACGGTCACCGCTGCGACCGCGGCCAAACCAGTGACGCAGAACATGGCAGGCACCTTCGCCTGGCCATACTCGTTGAACGACGACAGCAGCACCGCTGGCGTAAAGAACGCGAACAGAACCACCACCTCAGCGAGGCCGCCCAGCCACCGCATGCGACTGCAGATCGTCACCAAGGCCATCGCGCCGACCACGAATCCGAGCAGGACAGGGGCATCGTCGAGCAGCGAGCCGGAGATGGGCAGGTGCTTCAGGGCTTTGCTGTTGAGGAACAGGACGATCAGTCCAGTGCTCAACCCATCAGCCAGCCAAGGACTTCGTTTATCCGACCCCAGGTGGTCAACCGGTCGCGCGGTCTCCGAGGGTCTGGTAGCGATGTGCATGGTCAACAGGTCTCCAAGCCTCAGGCCGAGGCCAGCCAGGAACGGGTTTGACAGTGTTGTGATGAGCTTCGATCACCGAGTCAGGCCCTGTGGGAAAGGCCCTAGCATTCTGCGGGGACGCGCTATCCCATGGGGGAAGATACGGCTGGGCAGAGCTAAGGACCGGTAGGCAAGGACCACCGGCCATTCATTTCACCGGGTCGTAGTAGGTCGGGCAGGAATTCCCACCAACACTCGATCGGCCGGTTGATTCTTGGTTACCACAGCTCCGGCGCCTACGAATGTTCCCGCCCCGACCACGAGTCCCGGCAGCACGCACGCATTGCTGCCGACAGTCACGTCTCGTTGCAGCGAAACGTTTCCGGCGATGTTCGCCCCGGGCAGGACGGTCACGTACTCCTGCAGCGCGGTGTCATGACCGACCGTCGCGTTGTACTGCACTTGGCTGTGCGGTCCCAGCCGGGTACCGGTCGAAACGAACGCGTTGGCCAGCACGATGCACCCGCTGCCGATGACAACATCGTGAGCCAGGGTGGCTCGGGGATGCACGACCGAAGTCGCCGTCAGCCCGCGTTGTTGCATGCGTTCCCCGAGTGTGTGACGCACGGCCGGGTCCCCGACCGCGACCACGTACTGTCCCCAGGTCACCACGTCAGGCCGCAGAACCCGCACGCCGTGGAGCTCGGCGTCGCGGAGGTGGTCATCGACCAACACCAGATCGTCAGGCTTGCGGCCCGAGGCGAACAACGCGTCGAGCGTTTCTCTGCCGAGCCCGCCAGCACCGACGATGTGAATGAGGCCTGCGCTGACTGCGCTCGGAGTGTTCATGGCAGTAGCCTTCTCTTTCTTGTGGATCCGGCCGATTTTCCGGAGGTCCGATGAGTTCTCATGCCGTCGCCACACCGTCGCGAGAACTCGCGCGGTCCGCGTCTCTAGCCGCACGCAGGCAGTAGACGTAGAGCATTCCGTAGCTGACGACGTAACTCGCTGACAGCACGGTAATCGCCGTCAGCACAGGTGTACCGAGAAGGAAGCAGACAGCCGGGCCTCCGGTAGTGAGGACGAGTCGGCTGAAGTCCCACCCCAGTTGCACGACCTGACGTTCCAGCAGGAGCAACGTCTGCGAGACCGGCGCGACCGCGAACTCGACGAGATACCCGATGCTGAGCAGCTGAGCGTAATGTCCGGCCTCAGACCATCCGTGGCCGAAGATGGCCGCGAAGAGCGACGGCGCGAACACCGCGAGCACGCCCGCTGGCAGGAGGCCGACGATCAGCAGTCGGCGCACCGTGTCCTGGACGGCACGACCTAGCTGCGCCGAACGTTCCCTGTTGGCGGCGCTGACCTCGCCAAGGTATACCTGCGCGACCGGTTGGCCGATGATGGCGGCCGGCGTTGCCAGGACCCGCACGGTCAGCGCGATCAAACCGACTGCCGCCTGACCGTAGCACATGCTGATCACCAGCAGCGGAGCCTGGGAGCCCGCCGTGTTCAGCAGTGCCGACCAGGACGAGACGAGCGGGAATCGCCGATACTGCACGAACACGCCTGTGACCTGCTTGGCCCTCGGGCGGCGCTGCCAAAGCAAACCGCCTGCGCCGAAACCGAGACCGCCGAACGCAGCGGCCCGCCCGGCCAGGAGTCCTAGCAGTAGTCCGATCGGCCGCCATTCGACAACTCCGCAAACGAGCTGGACTGCGACTTGACCGACGCCGAGGGTAACGTTGCGGCGTCCCAACTGCCCGTAGCGCTGTGCCCGCACCATCCACGCTGCCATGACCTGTCCTGCTCCGACGGCGAACACCGTGGGCGCCACCAACCACCACAAGGGTGCGAGCGCAGGCGCAGCAAGTGCCATCGAGATGAAGTCGCCCGCGACCATTCCCACCACCATCAGCAGCACAGTCCACGCCGCCGCGATGCCGAGAGCCGTCCACGCGACCGCGGCCGCGCGCACATCACTGCGTGGCAGCGGGATCGCAGCCTCCAGCCTCAGCGTGCACACCGCTCCGCACATCGTGACCACGGCGGTGAAAACAGCGAGCGCACCGAAATCAGACGGACTGAAGAGCCTGGTCAGCAGCGGTGCGCAGAGCACACCGACACCCTGCCCCAAGATACTGCCGCCCAAGACCTTCGCCAGCCCTGCCGTGACACGACGCTGCTTCGGTTTCAGCATCTCTTCAACCACAGATTTCCCTCATGATCTGCGAACACACGCCGCCGAGGTACAGCCGCAGCCAGAGACTCTGCAGAACTACGTCATCTTCCAATGGGAACGACACCACAGTGGATGGTCCTCTAGATCCGCGTTTCCGAGGCATCGTCACACACCAACCTCTGCATGCCCGGCGCTCCGCGCCGAATTCGCCCGGCCGAGCACCAGCAGATCAACCCCAGGCCACCGCGACGGATCTAGTACCCCGCGTCCATCCAGCACGATCCGCACACCAGGCAGATCAGCGGCCGACCAGGTCCGGTACTCGTCGTGGTCTGCCTGAACCACAGCGAAGTCGACCGTGTCTCCTGGACGGTAGGAGGCGAACCCCAGTTCCGCGAGCTCGTCAGGCGTGTATAGCGGATCGTGCACCAGGGCTTCTGCACCGTGAGCGCGCAGCGAGGCCACGGCATCGAAGGCCCCCGAGAAGGTGGTCTCCCGGACCCCGCCCCGATACGCCGCCCCGAGAACCGCCACGCGGCGCCCGGCGAGTCCGTTGCCAGCCTGAGCCAGTAGTTCGAGGGCGCGCGCGGGCATGGCGCTGTTGGCGTCCCTCGCCGCGCGCACGACGGTCGCGTGCGGATCACCGTACAGGTAAAATTGCGGGTAGACTGGAATGCAATGTCCACCGACGGCGATGCCCGGACGGTGCAGGTGGCTGAAGGGCTGCGAATTGCACGCCTCGATCACGCGCGCAAGATCGACTCCGATTCGCTGAGCGTGCAGGGCGAACTGGTTGACCAGGCCGATGTTGACATCCCGGTAGGTGGTCTCCGCGAGCTTGGCGAACTCCGCTGCCTCCGCCGAACCGAGGTCCCACACGCCGTTCGGCCTGTCCAGGTCCGGCCGTTCGTCGAAGGACAGCAACTCTGAGTAGCACTCGACCGCATGCCGTCCACTGGGCTCGTCGATTCCGCCGACGAGCTTGGGGTAGCGCGCCAGATCCCTGAAGACCCGCCCCGAGTAGACGCGCTCCGGGCTGAACGCCAGGGAGAAATCCACACCGGGCTCCAGGCCGCTGCCTGATCGCAGCCGTGGCGCGATCCGTCGCCTGGTACAGCCCACCGGAAGCGTGGTCTCGTAGCTGACGAGTGTTCCGGGACGAAGCCCGCGCGCCAGCTCGCCAGTGGCGGCATCCAGGGCGGTGAAGTCCGGAGCGCCCTGGTCGTCGACGTACAACGGCACGACCACGACGACGAACTCGCTCGCGGCGACAGCGCCGGCGGTGTCGGTGGAAGGCTGCAGCGCACCGGATGAGACCACCCGACTGAGCCGGTCGGCCAGCTGGTCCTCACCGGGAAACGGAGGCCGACCCGCGGCAACAGCGTCCACCACGGCAGGCGCGATGTCCACGCCGTGCACCGCGTGCCCTCGTCCGGCGAACTGCACGGCCAGTGGCAACCCGATCTTGCCCAGGCCGATGATGGTGATGTTCATTTTTCCCCCACCTTGACCGTCGCGCCGGACTGAGCCGACAGCCGCATCGCTTCTGCCACTGAAACGGTGGCAAGTCCGTCCTGCAACGTCACGACTCGACCGTCCTCACCGCGAACAGCCGCTGCGAATGCAGCGAGCTCGGTGTGCAGTGGTTCGGGTTTCGGAATCGCAAACCGCGTCATGTTCCCTTCCGCGACGCCCCGGAACGCCGCCAAAGCTCCCCACTCAGCGGGTTGCGAACCGTTCTCGTAAAAAGTGAGATCGGCGGTGAGGGTGTCGGCAACAAGGCACCCGTGTTCCCCCGCAACCACCACGACCCGTTCCTTGAGCGGCGATAGCCAGTTCACCAAGTGGGTCACGACGGTCCCATCGACCAGCTCAGCGACGACGCTGACCAAGTCCTCGCTGGTCCGGCCGCTCTTATAGGCAACCCTTGCCGACACCGAGCCGTAGTCCGCGCCCAATACCCACGCAGTCAGGTCGATGTCGTGCGTAGCGAGGTCGAAGATCACACCAACGTCAGAGACTCGCGCCGGGAACGGCCCTTGTCTTCGAGTGAACACCTGGTAGATCTCACCCAACGCCTCGTCCGCCAGCCGCTGCCGCAAATTCTGCAGCGCGGGATTGAACCGCTCGATGTGCCCAACGCAGCCGAGCACGTCGTTACGCTCAAACGTCTCCACCAACGCGGCCGCCGACCGCTCGTCGTGCGCTAGCGGTTTCTCGATCAACGTCGGGACCCCGGCCTCTGCGAGCCGCGTCCCGAGTGCCTCGTGCGTCGCTGTGGGGGTCGCCAGCACGCACAGATCCGGCTTGCGCTCAAGCAACGCGTCAACATCTGCGAGGCACTCGACACCGTCGACCGCGTGGCAAGCGCGGTCGTCGGTGTCCACCACTGCGATGAGATCAACATCTGGGAGGGCGCGCAGAACCCGCATGTGGTTGCGACCCATCATGCCAAGCCCGATCAAACTGGCACGCAACACTGTCAATTCGGCACCGCCCTGCACACCGCCGCGACAACCGCGGAAAGGTCCGTTTCAGACAACAATGGATGCACCGGAAGTGAAAGCACGTCGCGCGAGGCCCGCTCCGCCATCGGCAGCCCGGGCGCCCGACCTCTGCAAAAGCGTCGGTACAGCGCCAGTTGGTGCAGCGCGTTCGGGTAGTGCACCGCTGAGCCCACGCCGGCCTCGTCGAGCTTGGCCGCGACCTCGTCCCGGCCCCGAACACGCACCGTGTACTGGTGCCACACCGGGTCCGCACCGTCTGCAACCTGCGGCAGTGAGACCGCAGAATCGATGCGGGCGGCCGCGAGCTCCATCGACAGCCGGGACGCGTTCTCTCGACGAATCGACGTCCACCTCGGCAATCGGCGCAACTGCACGCGACCGATGGCGGCGCCGATGTCGGTCATTCTCGCGTTGTAACCGACGAACTCGTGATCGTAGCGTCCCATCATTCCTTGATTGCGAAGCACTTTTACCCGCCGAGCGGTTGCCGTGTCCGCGCACACGACCAGGCCACCTTCTCCAGTGGTCATGTTCTTGGTCGGATAGAAGCTGAACGCCGCAGCTTCGCCGAAGGTACCGACCGGACGTGACCGCCACGCGGCCAGATGTGCCTGCGCGGCGTCCTCCAACACGGCCAGCCCGTGGCGGGCGGCTACCGCCATCAGCTGATCCATGTCCGCCGGATGACCGTAGAGGTGCACCGGGATCACGGCGGCAGTGCACGGGGTGATCGCGGCCTCCACAGCTCGCGGGTCTAGGCAGAAGTGCTTCGGGTCGATGTCCACGAACACCGGGGTGGCACCCGCCAGCACCACTGCGTTCGCAGTGCCTGCGAAGGTGAAACCGGGAAGGATCACCTCGTCGCCCCTGCCAATTCCCATCGCCATCAAGGCCAACAGCAACGCGCTCGTTCCTGAGTTCACGGCTACGCACGGCCTCCCGCTCACGTACTCCGAGAACTCCGCCTCGAAAGAGGCCACTTCGGCGCCCTGCGCCAACATGCCGCTCGCGAGTACCCGATCCACTTCAGACCGTTCTTCGGCTCCGATGATCGGTCTGGCGAGTGGAACTCGAGTGATCGTTCCGGTCACCTTTCCTCCTCCCTCAGAGTCCCGTCGACTTCGACAAAGCACGCGCCGGTCCGGGGACAGCGCCAGCGCCCCCTGCCGGCAGACTCCAGGCGAATTCCGGCTGGACCCACCCACCCGATGCGACGCGCGGGGTTGCCCACGACCAGGCCGAAATCAGGAACGTCGTTCACCACAACAGCACCGGCACCGATCAGGGCCCAGCGGCCGACGACCACCGGTGCGACGCAGACCGACTGGGCCCCCAGCGAGGCGCCCTCGCGCACCGTCACCCCGACGGGAACCCAGTCACCCTGCTCCAGGGGCCTTCCGCCCACATCGACAGCACGCGGATAGGTGTCATTGGTGAGAACCGCGGAAGGACCGACAAAAACGCCGTTGCCGAGCTCTGCCTGGCTATAGACAAGGGCATAGTTTTGGATCTTGACGTGGTCACCGATACGCACGCCGGTGTCCACGCAGGCTCCTCGGCCGAGCACACACCGACGGCCGATTTCGGCGTTCTCGCGTACCTGCGCCAGGTCCCACACGTGAGTACCAGCCCCGATGACCGCGCTTGTCGCCACGTCAGCCGAGGTGGACACCGCTGGACCGTCCACCTCGTCGCTCACCAAGTTCGTCATTTCGACGCCCCCGTTCGAAGTCGCTCGGTCGGTGTGTTCGTCCTCGCGATCCGCATTTCGCTGCCACTTTGGGTCGATGAGCGATCTTTATCTGGAGACGACAACGTCAGCCCTTCCTCGGTCATCTTGACTACTTCCGGTTGCGAGTTCCCCGCCTGCTGGGAGAGCTCATCGGCCTGCGGGGACCCGCTGTTGCCCGCGCTGTGGCCGACAACACCACGTGGGCGCACGAGCTGGGCGATCGTCAGAGCCACGATCCACAGGTCCAAACGCACCGAGCGGTTCTCGATGTACCAGAGATCGAGCTCGATGCGCTGTGCCCAGCTCAACGAGTTGCGGCCCTGCACCTGAGCCCAACCGGTGAGGCCGGGCAGCACGTCAAGCCTCCCCCGCTGCCTGATCGAGTAGCGCTCAACCTGTTCCGGCAACGTCGGCCGTGGGCCGATCAGTGACATGTCGCCACGGAGCACATTCCACAGCTGCGGCCACTCGTCCAAGCTGAACTGCCGCAAGAACCGCCCGACCGCCGTCTGCCGCTGCGCGTCTGACTGACCCCCGTCCGTGCACACGTGCATCGTGCGGAACTTGAGAATCTCGAACGAGTCGCCGTACTTGCCGGAACGAGTCTGGCGAAACATCACGGGCCCACCCATCGTGCACAGGATCACCAAGGCGATCACCAGGCACAACGGGACGATCACGAGTCCTGCGACCAGGACGGCCAAGACGTCGAGCATTCGCCTCATCACGCCTCCGCCCGTGTCGTTGAAGCGCGCAGGACGCGAGACGCCGCCTCCGCGATGTCAGCGACGTCCCCCGCCGAGAGCGTCGGATGCACCGGGAACATCAAGGACGTAGCCCCCAGTTCGGCAGCGATCGGCAGCTCGCCCGACGGACGCCCGGTCGCTGAGAAGGCCTTCTCCCGGTGGATTTCGGCACAACCACCGTGCCAGCACGGAATTCCTTCCGCGTTGATCGCCGCGACGACCCTGTCTCGGGACCACCCTTCACCGAAGTGAGCAGGTTCGACATGGGCGTAGAACTTGTAGTAGGCATGCGCGGTGCCCGCCGGCACCGTCGGCAGGCGGATCACCTCCAGCCCGTCTAGCGCGTCCCGCAACTGCCCGGCATGCGTGCGCCGGGCGTCGACCCATGCGTCGATCTTGCGCAGCTGGCTGCGTCCAATGGCCGCCTGCATCTCGGTCATGCGGGCATTGGTCCCGAAACTCTCGTGTAGCCAGCGAAAACCAGGAGCGTGCCTGCGGGAATGGACCGCTTCATAGCTCTTTCCGTGGTCTTTCAACTCCCAGCACCGCTGGTACAGGCGCTCTTGGTTGGTGGTGATCGCACCTCCCTCGCCCCCTGTGGTCATGATCTTGTCCTGACAGAAGGACCACACGGCTAGGTCACCGAACGTGCCAACCCGACGTCCCTTGACCTGGGCACCGTGCGCCTGCGCACAATCCTCAATGAGCCCGAGGCCACGGGATCGAACCAATGTCAGCAGCTCGTGAACATTCGCCGGAAAACCTGCCAGGTGCACGACCACTACCGCGGACGTGCGTTCGGTCAAGGCGGCTTCCACGGTCTCCGGTGTCAGGCACTGCGACTCTCGGTCCACGTCGACCACCACGGGTACTGCGCCGCAGGCAACCACCGCGCTGGCAGTGCCGATGAACGTCGCCGCCGGAACGATGACCTCGTCGCCGGCACAAACCCCCCAGGCTCGCAGCGCGATCTCCAGGGCGACCGTGCCGTTGGCCACAGCCACCGCGTGCGGAACGCACGCCCACTGCGCGAACTCCCCTTCGAAATGACGGCCCTGTTCCCCCGTCCAGTAATTGACACGACCGGATTTCAAGACGTGGTCAACGGCCGCACGATCCTCGCCGTCGAATGCGGGCCAGGCCGGAAGCGGCTCACGGCGCACCGGGGTGCCGCCATCCAAGGCCAGCATGTCCCCCTTGGTTTTGAGGTTCACGACCGTCCTCCCCTCACATCGGCTGTGTTACGCACGTTGCCAGCTCGGATAGCAGATTCATCAGCTCGTCTGGTGAACGAACGTCGGCCTCTCGGGGATCAGCCAACTCCAGTCCGGGCATGGTCACGTGTGCGATCGACGGCTGCAGCGGCCGAAAATCGCGCTCGCTGCCGTCGAAGAGTGCTTCGTGGAGTTTCTCCCCGGGCCGGAGTCCGGTGTAGACGACCTCGATCGGGCGGCCACTCCGTCGGATCAGACGTCGCGCGAGGTCGTCGATGCGCACCGGTTGGCCCATGTCCAGCACGAGTGCTTCACCGGGACCGCCGATGGCCGCCGCGTAGATCACGAGTTGCACTGCCTCCGACACGGTCATGAAGAACCGGGTGACGTCGGGGTGCGTCACTGTGACGGGGCCGCCGCTGGATATCTGGTCGAGAAACGCGCCCAAGACCGAACCTCTGCTGCCGAGCACGTTGCCGAACCGCACTGACACGTACGTCCCGTCCACCCGTTGTGCGACCTCGGCTGTGAGCCGCTCGGCGATACGCTTGGAGTAACCGAGGGCGCTGGTCGGGTTCGCGGCTTTGTCGGTGGAGATGTTGACGAACCTCTCAACACCAGTGTTCTCTGCTGCACGGAGAACGTTCTGCGTACCGATCACATTGGACTTCCAGGCCTCTCCCGGATACCGCTGCAGTATCGGAAGGTGTTTCAGTGCTGCGGCGTGAAACACCACTTGAGGACGACGTTCCGCGAAGATCTTCATGAGGTACTGTTGATCACGGATGTCGGCCAAGATTATTTCTGGCGAATCCAGCAACGCCCGTCCGTGCAAAGCGAGTTGAACGGTGTGCAGAGCCGACTCGTCCCGGTCCAACATCATCAATTCCCCCGGACCGAGTCGGGAAATGTGCCGGCATAGCTCCGATCCGATCGAGCCACCGGCACCCGTGACCAGAACTCGCTTCCCCACCAGTGTGTGAAGGACCTCGGCCATGTCGATGCGCACCGGGCTGCGGCCCAGCAGATCGACGAACTCCATGTCGGAACCAACCGCTGACGAATCCTGCTCGGGCGGCGGCTGATCCGCACGAACCTCCCACCGATCAAGAAGACCGGAAAGCGTGAGGGTTTCGTGAACAGTGGGCTCTGCGACCCCGCTCGATTCATTGCCATCGCTGCGCTGCCACACCCACGGGTGGTCACTTGTTCTTCTCATTTCGAATACCTCTCTGCAGACCGCATGGAGGAAGACCACGCCATGCCCAGATCGCCGCCTCGGCAGCGAGAAGACCCGCGCAAAGATCTAGCAGCCGCAGGTGGATCGTGCGCGGCCAGATGCCCGACGATCATTCCATCGGATGGCGATCTCGCGTGGTGCCGGGCTCCTGAATGGAGTTAACTTCGTCGGAGACGATCACTGAGATATGAGGAGAATTCACGTGTCTTTCAGCAGGTACCTGCAAATCGTGAGAGAGCGCTGGCGTCTTATCGTTGCCGGGTCACTTCTGGGGCTGCTCGTGGCGATGGCCGTCAGCTTCGGAATGCAGCCTCGCTACACGTCGCATGTCACGCTTTTCATCTCCGCGCGGGCCACCGACACGGCTGATGCATACCAGGGAAGTCTTCTGTCAGCTCAGAAGGTGCAGTCCTATGTGGCCCTGCTCAGCAGTGAACGACTGAGCGGGGAAGTAATTGAACGCACCCAGACGCATATGAAACCCGAAGAACTCTCTGAACGGATCACCGCTGTCGCCGAGCCCGACACAGTGCTCATCACGGCATCCGTCTTCGACCCCTCCCCACAGCAAGCGCAGCACCTCGCGGGAGCAGTCGGAGAACAGTTCACCAAACTGGTCACCGAGCTGGAACGGCCTGCAGATGGCAGCGCCCCGACCGTGATCGCGAAGATCGTCCAACCAGCGACGCTGCCCAACGAGCCCGTGGCCCCCACTCCACTGCGCTACTGCGCATTCGGTGTGCTGCTCGGAATGATCTGTGGATTGGCCGGCGCCTTCGCCCGCAACGCGCTTGACAACTCGATCAAGTCGGCCGCACAGCTGACTTCGCTGACCGAACTGCCCAACCTGGGCACCGTGGCGTATGCGTCGTCGGTCTCCAGCATGCCGCTGGTCGTGCACGAGGACCCACAGGCCCCGCGCGCGGAATCGTTCCGACAGATCCGGACGAACCTGCAGTACGTCGACATCGACCAACCCGCGTCGGTCATGCTGGTGACGAGCTCGGTGCCGGAGGAGGGAAAGAGCACAACGCTGTGCAACCTGGCGATCGCAGCCGCCCAAGCGGGAAACCGGGTCGCCGTGATCGAGGCCGACCTGCGCCGACCGCGCGCGGCAGACTACCTCGGTCTCGAAGGTGCGGTCGGGCTGACCAGCGTTCTCGTGGGACGGGTTTCGCTCGAGGATGCTCTGCAGCCGTGGGGTGAGATGTTCAGCGTGCTTGCCAGCGGGCCGGTTCCTCCCAACCCCAGTGAGCTCGTGGCGTCAAACCAGATGAAGACCCTCCTGAACTCGTTGCGGGACCAGTTCGACCTGGTACTCGTTGACGCTCCGCCACTCCTTCCGGTCACCGACGCCGCGGCACTGGCCGCGCACTGCGACGGCGCTCTGCTGGTCGTCCGGTACGGGAAGACCAGCCGCGACCTCGTCAAGTCCTCAATGGACATGCTCGCCGGGGTTGGTGCCAGGGTGTTCGGAACGATCTTGAACATGGCTCCCGCTCCCAATACCAACCGTTACCAGTACTACGGGACGGTGACACAACAGACTCCCCGGGCCGGGGCGAGCCGAAGCGACCAGCCGGTGCGGGCCGGCTCGCCGATCCCAGCTCACACATCGGATTCCGACAGAACCGACCAAGAAGTGATCAACCTCATCAGCAGCTCTAGCACGTACAAATGACCCGAGTGCGCGGAGGCTTGGGTGCGCTGATCTCAGCGCACCCACGCCACCCCGAAATCTCCAGCATGAAACGTGATCCTCAGCAAATTCACCGCATCCACGAACGGGATTCACCCATGATGGCTCCTGCGAAGACTCACGAACCGGGTCCGAAGTGCTTTTCGCTGCTGTTCGTGTGCACTGGGAACATTTGCCGGTCCCCGTTCGCCGAGCACCTCGCCCGGGCACTCGTCGCCGAACGCCTCGGGCCAGAGGATTGCCGGAAGATCACCACCACGAGCTCCGGTACACATGCGATCCAAGGTGCCGCTATGGACCCGCATGTTGAAGCGGATCTTCAAACAATGGGCCTGACCGGAGAGGGCTTTACGGCCAAGCAGCTGGACGACTCGCAACTACGGGAAGCCGATCTCGTTCTCACCGCCGAACTATCGCATCGTGCCGCTGTCGTTGAGCAATACCCGCCCGCACTCCGCACAACATTCAGTCTGCTGGAGTTCGCGCATCTTCTCACGTCGACAGATCTATCAAACCTACGGTTGCCGACTGATCCCGTCCAGCGAGCACGCGAACTCGTACGTATCGGACGGAGCCGACGGGGCACCGTACCTCCCGCGCCTCAGCGTGAGATCCCTGACCCGTTCGGCAAGGACCCGGAAACTCATCGCGTTGCGCTGGGCCTGATTACCGATGCCGTTCGGTCTACGATTTCTCGCCTTTGCTAGGCGGTTCCGCCTACCGCAACGTACTTGCATGTTGGTCGGTGCGAGTGCGGCGAGGCGTTAGGTACCTGTATCGCGTGGTGTTCCCAGTCGAGGGCAGGTAGATCCCGAACAAGGGGGACATGGCGCTCGAAGGAAAGGCCGGAACGGCCTGGCCTTGTCCCTCGTGCGGTGAGCGAATTCCGAGCACCTTCACACGTGCGCTACCGCCGCAAAGCGAAGATCACGGGATGAGCATCAGTTTGATTCGACCTAAGCTGCTGGTCGAGGACTGATTGCAGGCGTCGAGCCTGAACTGTTCGCGATTTATGTGTGCGCATGTACTCCACTGCGTTCTTGCGCATACTCGCGATTTGAGACTCGTTTAGTCCCGCCAACTCGCGGATGCCGTCGGCAAGGGAATCAGGGGAGACGCCGATACCAGCCCCGGACATGCGGGCGACCGAACTTGGTTCACCGACGACATTGGTCACCACCGGCACTCCTGCGGCCAGGTAATCGTAAAGCTTGTTGGGGCTGCCGCCTGCGCGGAACACCGCCAAATCCGCAAGAACATGTAGGCCGATGTCCGCGCCGTTGAGGATTCCCGCCAGTTCGGATTTCGGCAACATGTCGAGAAAATGCAGGTTGGACAGTCCTCTGCTGCGCGCCTCTTGGACGAGTCGGGCCTTTTCCATGCCGTCGCCGATTAGCACGAAGGTGTGTTCAGGAAGTTCGGCGGCTGCGTCCAGCACTGCCTGGACGTTATTCGCCGCACCGTGCGCCCCTGCGTACACGACTAGTCGACCATGTACTGGCACCCGCTCACGCAGGGGGACGTACCTTTGATCCGGCCTGAAATCATCCGGTTCAGCCCCGTTGCTGATCGTTGTTACGCGGCGAGGGTCGACGCCGTCCCGCTCGAGCAAGGGACGCCAGCCGTCGCTCACGATCACGATGTGGTCAGCTCGTCGGTAGACCCAGCGCTCTAGGAGCGAAAGCAACCGGTGAGCGACCGAGCCTTCACGCAGATGCCCGGTCGCCACCAGAGACTGCCGCCAGAGGTCGCGGACTTCCAAGACGAATCGGGATCGCCGCAGCCGACTAAGCATCCAACCAGCAAGGGGCGTCAGCATGTGTGGGGACGAGGCATAGATGACATTTGGCCGTTGGCACCGGAGGCCGACCCAAACGGCGCCGGCGCAATAGCTTACCCAGTTGAGGATGCGCCGGCGGTCATTCCTTTCGTAATGACTCACGCGAACGGTGGTGAACCCAGCTTCGTCGGTGGAAAAGCTCCGGCAAGTGTATAGATCCCGATCACCAGCGATGATCCGGAAGCGCCAACCGCGCAGCCGATCGAACAGCTCAATGTGACGCGTCCCCCCCGTCTCGCTGCGTGGCTTTGCAAACTGGTTGAGCACCAAGACGCTGGGATTCAGCTGCTTCATCAACACCTCGATCACCGAACCGGAGAAAAAGATCTACATAATTCAGGACGCCCCGAGAGGGGAATTTCCGCGACCGACGGAGGCGCGGAGACGCCATCGAGATCCGAAGTCGCACCGCATACGGATCCGATTCGCCGGACAACACGGAATGCTAATCCCCAACGCGACTGCTGGCACTCCTTGCCGGGCATTAGAAGCTAAGTCCACCAGATTGTGCGGTGAAAGGGACTCGCGATTTTTTCGGGAACGCTCGGATGTATCGCCCGATCGGAGGTCCTTTGGCTCCTAGGCGTGTCGTCCTTGATACGAGTGCACTGGCCCTAGGGATACTCCGTACGTGATTCGAATAGTGTGCGTCGCAGGTGCGCGTCCCAACTTCATGAAGGTCAAACCGGTCATGGACGAGCTTGAGGCTCGCGGGGCCGAGTGCTTCTTGGTACATACAGGTCAACACTACGACCGCGCAATGAACGAGATCTTCTTCAAGGAACTTGACCTTCGGAGTCCTGATCACTTCCTGGGCGTGGGGTCGGGCACCCACGCCCAGCAAACAGGTCTGACGATGCTCGCATTCGAGCCCCTGGTCACGGAACTGCGGCCCGACCTTGTTGTTGTTTTCGGTGATGTCAACAGCACGCTGGCCTGCGCGTTGGTCGCCGCCAAGATGGGCGTGGCCGTTGCGCATGTGGAGGCGGGCCCTCGCAGTGGCGATTGGAGCATGCCAGAGGAGGTCAACAGGGTCACTGTGGACCGAGTCAGCGACTACTTGCTCGCTCCGTGTGAAGACGCGGTAGCGAACCTCCGGGTCGAGGGCTACAGGGACGAACGGGTGCACCTCGTCGGTAATGTCATGATCGACACGCTGCTCGCGAACGTGGATAGCGCGCGCAAGCGTCCGGTCCTCGAGAATCTGGGAATCTCTAGGGGCGCCTTCGGACTGGTAACACTTCATCGGCCAGCGAACGTCGATGACGAGCATGTGCTTCACGGGTTGCTGAAAGCACTCGCGGAGATTGGCCAAGAACTGCCGCTGGTTTTCCCGATGCACCCACGGACCCGCGATCGGTTGAAACAGCACCTTCCACCTGGCGTCTTGACGATCGAGCCGCAAGGGTACCTGGATTTCGTGTCCCTCGAAGACGGCGCTGCTCTGGTCCTCACCGATTCTGGCGGAGTGCAAGCAGAGACAACAGCGCTAGGGACACCCTGTCTGACACTTCGCAACAACACAGAATGGCCCAGCACCGTCGCGGAGGGAACGAACCAGCTAGTCGGGTGTGATCCGGGTCAGATCCTCTCCTCTGCACGTGAGCTGATCAAGCACCCTCCGCCTCCTCTTCGACCCGCGCTATGGGATGGCCGTGCGAGCAAGCGTGTTGCGGACGTGCTGATCTCGGACCAAGCGGCGCCACAGGCCGGTTCACGCGGTTCAACTGGATGCGACGCCACCAGTCGGTGAAGATGACCAACCTGCCCAGCCCTTCGGTGGGAGATAACCCCACTTTGAACAGGGCCTGGTGCAGTCGAGTCCCACTCGAGGCGACGGAGTTCACTGTTTGGGGTGAACATTCTCCAACCAACCATTGGCTCCGATCGGTGGGGCCCGGGTCGAGGACCCGTGAAGCTTCGATCGGCGCAGAGATCCGATCGTCAGCGACGTCCTGAGACGCTTACCGCGTTGGCCAACAACCCGATGTGTCGGTACCGCCGGATGCCGCTGCCGCTTGGCGAGCGGAGTACGGCTGCCCAAAGTTGCCGCGATCGCGATAGCCGCCCGACCTAACCGGCACGGTGACGAGTCACCAGGAAGCAGGAACTTCCCATCGCCGCACCCAAACGCAGTACAGCGCGACGACCATCCGTCGCGCGCTTCCTTCCTGGGTTCTGTAATTTGCGCAATCATTCCCCCCTTCGGCAGAAGTGGTGGAAACTTCGAATGATCGGCACCGATCGATGGTGACGGTCATTCACGTGGTCAGCTCGCTTCCCAGCGACAACAAGAAGCGAAAACCGGGATAATCAACGGCTGGAACGGTGCGCAAACCGTGAAACTCACTCGCAAATCCGGCAACGAGATGCTCAACTTGCCGCACGATGATACGGCTTCGCCGAGACTACAGAGGCGGCGCGCACGACAGGCAGTCATCGCCTCACTGACGGCACTGCTTCTGCTCGCAGTCCTCGCGGTCAGTGCCTTGTTCGGGATCAGCGAGCACCTTGCGCAACGCGTGCAGCGCGTTCCTGATGTCTTCAACGACGTCCCCGCATCTGGCCGACCAGTCCAAGAGCACCCGGCCGACAGAAGCATCACCTTCCTCCTCGTCGGAGCCGACAACGGGACCGCGGAACACACGTCCGGAAGTGCGCCGAACACGTCGGCGTCGACCGGCAATCAGCGTAGCGATGTGATCATGGTTGCTCGGCTGTCCGCAGATCGGCGCAGCGCCCTGGTCGCATCCATCCCGCGAGACAGCTGGGTCGACATTCCCGGGCACGGCAAGGGAAAGCTCAACAGCGCCTTCGCCCTTGGCGGGCCGAGCCTGCTGGTGCGCACGTTGGAACAGTTCACCGGAGTTCGGGTGGATCACTATGCAAACGTGGACTTCGCCGGCTTCCAAGGCGTGATCGACGCGCTGGGCGGCGTGGATGTCCCTGTATCTGACGCCACCTCGACCGTCACATTTCGAGGACCTGTCAACTTCACGAAGGGCATCAACCACCTCGACGGGCACGCCGCTCTGGCATACGTGCGCCAACGACACGAGTTGCCCCGTGGCGATCTGGATCGGGTCGAGCGGCAGCAAAACCTTGTCCGCGCGTTGACGAGGAAAGTCGCCTCCAACGACATCTACACCGACCCACAGCGAGCGTATGAACTGCTCCAATCCCTAACTCGCATGGTGCGCGTGGACGCGACGCTCACCAATGATGAGCTCCGCTCCCTCATGTTGGGAGTGCGTTCAATGGACACCGACGCACTCACTTTGCTCACCGCCCCGATCGCCGGCGTCGGTGAGGAGGAAGGGCTTTCAGTGGTCCGGCTCGACACCACGCGCGGCGCCGAGTTCTGGCGAGCTTTCAAAACGGGCTCCGTCGACCACTACCTCAAGGCCCATCCTACGGATACACCGCCGAAGACACCGCGATGAGTGGAAGAACATCAACTTCGGGTGCGTTGCACGCCGGCAGGCTGAAGGACGACCACCGCGGATGTCCCTTCGCTGTCCGACGTATTCGCACCGTTCGAACGCGCCTGGCACAACATCGCTCCACAAGCCTCCATGCCGCTGGTGGCGGGGAAGTGGGACACCGGGCGTTCGAAGCCGAGCCCACCCCGCGGCACATTCCAGACGATGCCTTCTTCCAGGTCTCGCCCGCGTTGCGCAGCACGCTAGGGCGAGCTGGTCGGCGCCACGCGGACCCGCGACGAGCTACACCGGTGGAAGGTCAACAACTCGCTTCCCTCCACGGCACCCCATGGTGACGATCCGGTCCTCATCCTGAAGTTCAGGAACGCGATCTTCCGGTTCGGGGCCACTCTGACCGCGGCTAGATCAACAACGTACGAGAGCGCCCGTTTCGCTGCGCTCCACGCTGCCCCGGAAGCCTTATGGAGCACCGCCACATGGCAGTTGGCGGATTGAACCAGTCACTCCCCCGCTCGATCATGGGCGAAGTCGCAGACTACGGGGCCTGCACTGCTGGACGTGTACGGCTTGCACCTCCTGATCGGAGCGATCCCGAAGCCCTCACCGGAAGAGATCGATGAGCTGTGGGGTCGCGCTCCTCGGCTCGTCCCTAACCTTGAGCGTGGATAACCTGCTCCTCGGTACGGAGCTGGTCATTTTTCGGATGAGTTCCGTTGAGCGTCGCCGTGATGTTCGGAGCTAACCCCCGGGATGTCACTGGCCGGAATGTGTATCGGACCGATGCGCCACGCGTTGGATCCCCACCCCTCCACCTACCGAGCAGACTCTCGCTCGTTGCTGCAGCAATCGTCCTGCCGATCGTGTCTCTACGGCAGGCAAGTCTCAACGTGGAGCTATCCCGCTGACCTGCGCGGTCAGCGCGGCCGACTCCATCAGCAAGCGGCCTTCGAGTTCGTACCCGAGCTTGCAACGGGGCGTGTCAACCTTTTCACAGTAATGTCGTGCCGCGCCTCCTCCGTCGGGCTCACCGGCAAGGCCAGGGCGTTGGTTACCTGCCGTCAGCTACACCTCTTGAGTGGCTGCCGGATCGGGGCTGCGGTCTTGGCCCGCACCTCGGCCTCGGTGACGCCGGGAGCCGGTGAGACCAGGTGCAGGCCGTCGGGGGTCACGTCGAGCACGGCCAGGTCGGTGATGATCCGGTTGACCACTCCTGCTCCGGTGAGCGGCAGCGTGCAGCGCTCGACGAGTTTCGGGCTGCCGTCCTTGGCGACGTGGTCGGTGAGCACGACGATGCGGCGCGCACCCACGACCAGGTCCATCGCTCCGCCCATGCCCTTGACCAGGGAGCCTGGAATCATCCAGTTCGCCAGATCGCCGGTGCTGCTGACCTGCAGCGCACCCAGCACGGCGATGTCGATGTGCCCACCGCGCATCATGCCGAACGAGGTGGCCGAGTCGAAGAAGCTGGCACCGGCGTTGACCGTGACGGTCTGCTTGCCCGCGTTGATCAGGTCGGCGTCCTCCTCTCCCTCCCACGGGAACGGGCCCACGCCGAGGATGCCGTTCTCGCTCTGCAGGGTCACCTGCACGCCCTCCGGAACGTGGTTGGCGACCAGGGTCGGGATCCCGATCCCGAGGTTGACGTAGTCGCCGTCGCGGAGCTCGGCGGCGGCGATGGCCGCCATCTCGTCACGAGTCCAGCTCATCTGCTGCTCCTAGTTCGTCGAGGCGGTGGCCGGGTTGCGCACGGTGCGCTTCTCGATGTCCTTGACCCGTGGCCTGGCCGCCACCAGGCGGTCCACGTAGATGCCTGGGGTCACGATCCGCTCGGGATCCAGGTGCTCCTCGCTGAGGTGCTCGACCTCCACCACCGCCACCCGCGCGCAGCCGGCCACTACCGGGTTGAAGTTGCGCGCGCTGGCCCGGTAGACGAGGTTGCCCGCCGGGTCAGCGGTGTGGGCGTGCACCAGCGCGACGTCGGCGACGATCGCCCGCTCCTGGACGTAGCTCACCCCGTCGAACTCGGCCACCGGCTTGCCCTCGGCGACCGGGGTGCCGACTCCCGCGCGGGTGTAGAACGCCGCGATGCCCGCGCCACCGGCCCGCAGCCGCTCCGACAACGTCCCCTGGGGTGCGAACTCCACCTCCAGCGTGCCGTCCAGGTACTGCTGGGCGAACAGCTTGTTCTCGCCCACGTAGGAGGCGATCACCTTGGACGCCTGCTGGTTCTCCAGCAGCAGGCCCAGGCCCTTGCCGTCCACGCCCATGTTGTTCGACACGACCGTCAGATCCCGGACGCCGCTGTCGCGCACGACCTCGATCAGATCGTTCGGAACGCCGCACAGGCCGAACCCGCCCACGGCGAGCGTCATCCCGTCGGCGAGGACACCCGCCAGCGCCTCCGGCGCGCTGCCACGCAGCTTCGACACCTCATCACCTCTCCCACGTCCAACTCGCGGACGCCGAGCAGTAAAAGCATCGAGCTTCGTCCACCGCAAGATTCGGGCCTGATCCGCTCGCTCACCGACCGACAGGAGGCGCTTGCGTTCACTCAGTGGACGCTACGATGACCGCCATGAGCGACGGCCCCAACGCACTGGTCAGCAAGATCGGCGCTGTGCTGCGCGCGCTGTCGGCGAAGAACGCGGCCGGCGCGACCACGACCGACCTCGCCCGCGACACCGGACTCCCGCGCCCGACCGCGCACCGGCTGCTCAGCTCGCTGGCCGAGGAGGGCTTCGTCGACCGCGACCCCCGCACCGGCAACTGGTTCCTCGGCCCCGAGCTCTACCTGCTCGGCCAGACCGCCGGAACCCGCTACGACGTCACCCACCACGCACGCGACAGCGTGCACCGGCTGGCCGCCAAAACCGGTGAGAGCGCGTTCTTCTCCGCCCTGCGCGGCGAGGAAACGGTGTGCCTGCTGCGCGAGGACGGCGACTTCCCCATCCGCTCCTTCGTGCTCTACGAAGGAGCCCGCTTCCCCCTCGGAGTCGTCTCCGCAGGCCTGGTCCTGCTCGCCTTCCACGACGACACCGACATCGACGCCTACCTCGACCGCACCGACCTCACCGCGCTCTGGGGCCCGGACCACTCACCCGAGGCGATCCGCGACCGCATCGCCCGCACCCGCCACCGCGGCTACGCGCTCAACCCCGGCCTCGTGGTCGAAGGCAGCTGGGGCATGGCCGCCGCCGTGTTCGACCACACCGGAAAACCCGCCTGGGCACTCACCCTCACCGGCATCGAATCCCGCTTCAAGCCCACCCGCCAACCCGAACTCGGCGCCCTCCTCCTCCACGAAGCCCACGCCCTCACCCGCCAGCTCACCACCACCGCGCGAACTCGCTAATCCATTGATTTCATTCGACACTGAAGCAATAGAGGTGATGAAGCATGCAAACGAGCCGATCGGACCGGCACGTTGCGCCGGTCCGATCGGCTCGTCCGGGTCTCACGCCACCCGGTGTGGCTCGCTGGGAGCCTTCAACTCGCCACGGGAGTCCCGCACCCCCTGGCCAGTTGCTGCCGCGCCCGCGCGCGGCCCCTGCTCTCAGCGCGCCGCGGCGTTGGCGACGGCACGCACGGAAAGCGCCCGCTGGGCGTCCTTCCACTTGCCCTCCTCGCCCCGCCACGTCTCCAGGGCCGGCCCGACCAGCGCTCGCCCGAAGGAATAGGTCAGCTCCCACGGCAGCTCGCCGCAGTTCTGCATCGCCCCGAGGTGGCGGGTCGCCGTTTCCGGGCTCTGACCACCGGAGAGGAAGGCGATGCCCGGCACCGACGACGGCACCGTGTCGCGCAGGGTGTCCACCGTGGTCTGCGCGACCTCCTCCACTCCCGGCTGCTCCGGGCAGTCCTTGCCCGCCACCACCATGTTGGGCTTGAGGACGATGCCGTCGAGCTTCACCTGCATCAGGTCGAGCTCGTCGAACAAGGTCCGCAGCACCGCCCTGGTCACCTGCTGGCACTGCGCCAGCGAGTGGTCGCCGTCCATCAGCACCTCGGGCTCCACGATGGGCACCAGTCCCCCTTCTTGGCACAGACCGGCGTACCGCGCCAGCGCGTGCACGTTCGCGCGCACCGCCCGCTCGGTGGGCTGCCCCTTGCTGATCGTGATCACCGCGCGCCACTTGGCGAAGGTCGCCCCGAGGCTGACGTACTCGGCGACGCGTTCGCGCAAGCCGTCGAGGCCTTCGGTGACCTTCTCGCCCGGAGCCCCGGCCAGCGGCTTTGCCCCCGTGTCGACCTTGATCCCGGCGAGAATCCCCATGTCCGCGAGCGCATCGGGAAAGCTCCGGCCGTCCGAGAGCTTCTGACGCATGGTGTCGTCGGCCAGGATGATTCCACTGATCGACTCGGCCAGGTCAGGAGTGGTGACGATCAATTCCCGATAAACGCGCCGGTTCTCGTCAGTGGCCTTCACCCCGACGCCTTCCAAGCGCGAAGACATCGTTCCGATGCTCTCATCGGCCGCGAGCACGCCGCGCCTATTCGAAACAAGCGTGTTGGCGATTTCAGTCAAGGTCGACATTTTCTTTACGCCTCCTAGCGCGCGGTATTTCAAACCGGGCGGCCGGTTCAGAATTGCTGACCACCCAATGCTCAAGCAAAGGTCCAAGCGAGCCGACTCCTGCAGTCGGCCATCACCTCGAGGTCCAAGCGGTGGCTGTCTTCGGGGCCAGGCCGAACGCGGGAGATTCGAATCCATCCTGGACAACTCGCCAGCTCCGCGCCGCCCTTCCTCAGCCCTGCGGTTCTCATCCACATCTAGGACGCATACCGAGTAATCAGGCTGCACGGATCTGTACGTCCAGTCAACGCAATCGGCACGAAACGCCAGCCTGGTGGCACGAACGGTCCCCACATTCGCCCGGGTGGATCCATTCCGCCATCGCACCCCAACACCAGTCGCAGATGTGGGAGGCGCCGATCCTGCACAAGGCTGGGACGAACAACCGAACCCATTGCGCGCGAGCCCATTGCACAATCCCGACCACGCGGTTAGTCTGGCCTAGATCATCAGATTCAACAATTCCTTACTCCGACCAGGAGTGCGTCTGTGTCACCAACGGAGCACGCTGAGAACAAACGAGAACTCATCATCAAGGAAGCCTCGCGGATGATGTACGAGCGCGGCACCGGACTGGGGGTGGACACGCTCGTCAGCGAGATCGGCGTCGCCAAGATGACGCTGTACAAGCATTTCCCGACCAAGACCGACCTCATCGTCGCGTGCCTGCACCATCTGGACGATTGCCACCGGGCGCGCTTGAGCGGAGACGTCGACTGGTCATCATCACCCAAGGAGCGCTTGCTCTCGGTCTTCGACTCGCTCCGCGAGTGGTTCGCCTCGCCCTCGTTCCGAGGCTGCGCCTTCGTCAACGCGACGGTCGAACTCGCGGACACCTCACCGCAGGTGCGAAACGCGGTGCGCGAGCACAAGAACGCCATGCGGGCGTGGGTGGTCAAACTCGTGGAGGAATGCGAGTTACCCAACGCGCACTTCGTCGCAGGCCAAATCGCTCAGCTGATGGAGGGGGCGACCACGACCGCCCTGCTCGAGCGCGACCCCGCCGTCGCCGACATCGCACAAGCCACGGCTCTGCAGGTCCTGGAGAAGGCCAAAGAGGCCACGACGCGCTGAGAAGCCTTCTCGTCGAGCCGCTCCCAGAGAGCCCCCGAAGGCGGCCGGAGATCGACAAACGGTCCGAGCGCGAAGGGTTGCGCGCACTCGCGTGGCGGGCCGGACGAGTCCGGCCGCAAGTGCGCGCATCGACGATCTCACAGGCCCAGCGCTTCGGTGACGAACTTCGCCCGTCGACGAGACACCGGCACGATCCCGCCGTAGTTCTCGACGGTCAGCTCGAGCTCCCCTCCGTCCTTGCGCGACACCTCCCGGACACGGCTCAAGTTCACCAAGTAGCTGCGGTGAACGCGCACGAAGCCGCATTCCGAGTACTTGTCGTCGATGTTGTCTATTCCGTCCGTCGCGCACCGGAACCGCCCGAGGTCCGTCCTCAGCCACACGGCCCTTCCGACGGCCTCGGCCACGATCACCTCGGCGATGTCCAACAGGACCTGCCGGTCCCCTTTGATCCCGACAACACGTCGCGTCGACCCCAATGCATCCTCCCGTAGCATTGTTTCGGAAGCCACTCGCTCGTCCGGCCCCGTCCGGGCGGTGATGCCCGCAGCCGTCCCTTCAACGGTGTTTCCGTTGGTGTTCCTCGGATTTCGGTGGTCGCACCAGGACCGCGCGCAGCGGTCCCGGCCGGCCACCGCGGGCCTCGCCCGATGAACCAGGCGCTGCAACCGGGTGATTAACGCCTTCGCCATCAAGCAGCCGCGAGGCCCGCGAGACAGGAGTCATGGCTAGGACGGAGACCTCCGGGCGGGTGGTGCTGCGCCATGCGCTCGCACCCGACCGGAGGTCTCCCGGCTTCACACCGTTGAACGGCGCTGGACCCCGATCAGTCCGGCAGCGCGAACACGATCAGCGCGCTGCCGTGGCCCGCGCCGAGCATGCCCGGGATGATGCCCTCGAGCCATCCACCCCAACCGACCGGCACCGCGACGTACTGCTTGCCGTCGACCGAGTAGGTCATCGGGCTGCCGTGGTGACCGCTACCGCACTGGAACTTCCACAGCTCCTCGCCGGTGCGGGCGTTCAGCGCCAGGAACTCGCCCGTCGGGGTGCCGGTGAACACGACATCCCCCGCGGTGACCAGCACCGACGAGGCCATCGGGTGCGGGTTGCGCCAGCGCCACTGCTCCACGCCGTGGGAGTCGAACGCGCTGACCGACCCGGCCATGTCGTCGATGTCCACCTGCACGGCGGCACCCCAGTAGGGCATGCCCTCCTTGAACTCACGACGACGGCGGGTGGCCGTGGCGCCCACGTCGGCGACCGGCACGTAGAACAGGTCGGTTCGCGGGCTGTAGGCCGCGTGCGTCCACTCCTTCGCCCCAGCCGGGCCGGGGTAGAAGTGGACGGGCTCGCCCTCCTTGTCCGGGTACTTCCGGGGAGTCACCTTGCCGTCGCGGGTGATGGTGCCCCAGTCGATGCGGTCCACGAACGGCGTCACGTGCTGCAGCTCGCCGTTGGTGCGGTCCAGGACGAAGAAGTACCCGTTCTTGTCGAAGTGGCCGAGGAGCTTCTTCCCGTCCCGCTCGAACAGGGTCATCTCCATCGTGGAGTCGTAGTCCCAGAGGTCGTGCGGGGTGAACTGGTAGTGCCACTTGATCTCGCCGGAGTCCACGTCGACCGCGACCACGCTGTCGGTGTAGAGGTTGTCGCCCTCGCGGACCGCGCCGTCGAAGTCGGGCGCCGGGTTGCCGGTACCCGCGTAGTACAGGTTCGTCTCCGGGTCGTACGTACCGGTGACCCAGTGGTTCGCACCGCCGCGCGCCCAGCTCTCACCGTCGGCCGGCCAGGTCTCCGATCCCGGCTCACCCGGCTTCGGCACGGTGTAGCAGCGCCAGCGCTGCTCACCGGTCTCCAGGTCCCAGCAGTCGATGTGACCGCGCACGCCGAACTCGCCGCCGGCGCTGCCGGTGATGAGCGTGTCCTTGACGACCAGCGGAGCCAGTGAAGCGCTCTCGCCCGCGCGGACGTCACCGATGGTCTTCTCCCAGACCTTTTTGCCGGTGGCCGCGTCCAGCGCCAGCAGGTGGGCGTTCGGGGTCACGAAGTAGACCTTGCCGTTGGCCACCGCGGACCCGCGGTTGACGTTGCCGCAGCACAGCGAGACGTCGAAGGGAACCGCGTGCTTGTAGCGCCAGAGCTGCTCGCCGGTCTTGGCGTCCAGGGCCCAGAACCAGCCGTCCCAGCCGGTGACGTACATGACGCCGTCCACGACCAGCGGACAGGTCTCGAACGCGTAGGTCGAAGCACCGGCGATCTGACCCGAGGTCCCCGCCTGGAAGATCCAGGCCGGCCCGAGGCGCTTGACGTTCTCCGTGTGGATCTGGTCCAGGAGGCTGTACCGCTTGCCGTCGTAGTCGCCGTAGTAGGTGATCCAGTTGTGCGATTCCGAGCGCGCGTTGAGGATGCGCTCGTAGTTGATGTTGTCGGCGACCGCGGGTGCGGTGCCGGAGACGGCGCTCAGCGCTCCGTGGTCGATCGCCTCACCGGCGTCCACGTATTCGATCGTCATCAGTTGGTTCCTTTCCTACCGGCGCGGCTGGTCGGGGCGGTCGAGGCGGGCTTCCGGCGGCACTTCCCCCAGGACGACGATGGCGGCGGTCAGACCCCGCCCCTCGTCGTTACCGCCCGGCGAGCTGTACCAGTAGTAGCCGGGACCATCGAGGTTGATCTTCGCCCGGCCCTTGGAGTGGTTCAGCAGCCAGATGAACTTCTTGTCGCCGTTGCTCGGCAGCAAGCAGGCGTGGGTGTTCTTGTCGTCGTTGATGATCGTCAGTTCCAGATCACCACCGTGGGGAAGGACCAGGATCGCGGGATCCCAAGCGATCTCGTCCTCCTTGATCCGAATGGTCGCCTCCATCGTGCCGTCCGCCCGCTCGGTGGCCCGCTCGATGCTGCCGGTTCCGAGCACACGACCGATGGCTGCGGTGTTCTGTGCGTCCAAGCCGAGCTCGCTCAGCAGGTCTTCGCGCTCCTGAATCGTCGTCATCGGACCTCACCTCCTCATTTCGAATCCACGTCCGGATCGCTCAGGTCTGGGTCGCTCGCGAATGGGTCCGCCTCAGCCGCAGACGAAGAGTTCCCATCGCTCAACACCACCGCAGACGCTGCTTTTCACCGAGGACAGCAACGGCAGGCGTGCGAACACGCCGGTTTCACCGGGACTTCCCTCGGCCATCTCACAGAAAGGGACGAGATCAGCTGCACTGATCGAAACTGCGCGCTGATGCGCTGTTCCCTCCCACAGGCACTTGCTGGCTCGGCAACGACATTTCGATTCTTCGTCCGCCGGTTCCGAGTACCGACCGATTAACCTGTGATACTCCGGAATTTTACGGTGACGTGCACCGCACCGGAAGGGTTTACCGCTAACTCGGCCAGCTGCACCGCTCGCACTGAATCAGCTACCGCCCAACCGCATCACCCTCTCCGATACCGGGGTATCGCGTCCCGCCTCGACCGCCGAGCAAGCGAAAAGCACCCGAAACCCCGTCGGTCCAGCGGTCCTCAACCTGCCCAGACCGCGCGCTCGCACCTCGGGCAACGGCGGGCCCCCGCCGAGTTGATGCGATTTCCCCGCTGCGCGGGTAATCGCTGCACCTCGGTGCCGGAATCCAGTCGCGGTCCGCACCTTTGAACCTCCCTGATCCCGTCCACGCGGCGTTCAACACCGCCCGAACGCCAAATGGCACATCGCGGCAGTCGATGCGCGGCGAGGTGTTCCCGCCGACGTCGTTTCGGAATGGGTTGATAGACGTTTTCGTGCTTCCCGGAACTCGGTCCGGTTGATCGCAACTCCTCAGCGGATGTCGAACCGGTCCAGGTTCATGACCTTGTCCCACGCGGCCACGAATCGATGCACGAAGTCCTCCTGCTCGGCCGCGTAGTGCTCGGCCAGCGCCCGCAACTCGGAGTGCGAGCCGAAGACGAGGTCGACCCGGCTCGCGGTCCACCTGGGTTCGCCGGTCTCGCGATCGCGCCCCTCGAAGCGGTGGGGAAAGGCGTGCTTCGGCGACGTGGCGACCCATTCGGTGCGCATGTCGAGCAGGTTGACGAAGAAGTCGTTGCTCAGCGTTCCCGGCCGGATGGTCAGCACGCCCATCTGCGAGCCCCGGTGGTTGGCGCCCAGCACGCGCAGCCCTCCGACGAGCGCGGTCATCTCCGGGGCGCTCAGCCTCAGCTGGTTCGCCCGGTCGACCAGCAGGTACTCGGCGGGCAACCGGGCGCCCGCTCCGAGGTGGTTGCGGAAGCCGTCCGCGCGGGGCTCGAGCGCGCAGAACGACTCCACGTCGGTCCACTCCTGGGCGGCGTCCGTGCGCCCCGGCGTGAACGGAACCTGAATGTCGTGGCCGGCCAGCGCCGCGGCGCGCTCCACCGCGGCGCAACCGCCGAGGACGATGAGATCGGCCAGTGACACCCGCTTCACCCCGGCCTGGTCGGTGTTGAACCGCTCCTGGATGCCTTCCAGCTCGGCGATCACCGGAGCGGTCATGTCGGGATCGTTGACGTCCCAATCGCATTGGGGGTGGAGCCGCAGGCGGGCGCCGTTGGCGCCGCCGCGCTTGTCGCTGTCGCGGTAGGTCGACGCCGAGGCCCACGCGGTGAACACGAGCTGTGACACCGTCACGCCCGAGCTGAGGATGCGCTGCTTGAGGTCGGCGATGTCGGCGTCGTCGACGAGCTCGTGGTCGACCTCGGGGACCGGGTCCTGCCAGATCAGTCGTTCGGTGGGCACTTGCGGCCCGAGGTAGCGCTGGATCGGGCCCATGTCGATGTGGGTGAGCTTGAACCACGCGTGCGCGAAAGCATCGGCCAGCTCGTCCGGGCGAGCCAGGAACCGGCGGGCGATCCGCTCGTAGACCGGGTCCTCCTGCAGCGCGAGGTCGGTGGTGAGCATCGTCGGGGCGTGGGTCTTGTCCGGGTCGTGCGCGTCGGGAATCGTGCCGTGCCCTTGTCCCTCACGCGGAACCCACTGCCACAGCCCAGCGGGGCTGAGCTCCACATCCCACTCGTAGGCGAACAGGGTCTCCAGGAACCCGTTGTCCCACTGCGTCGGATTCGGCGTCCAGGTCCCCTCCAGCCCGCTGGAGATCGCATCGGCGCCCTTGCCCGTGCCGTGGGCGTTCCGCCAACCCAGGCCCTGGTCCTCCAGCGGTGCGCTCTCAGGATCAGCACCGAGGCTGCGGGTGACGTCAGCGGCCCCATGAGTCTTGCCGAAGGTGTGACCGCCGACGATCAGCGCGACGGTCTCCTCGTCGTTCATCCCCATGCGCCCGAACGTGGCCCGGATGTCGCGGGCCGAGGTGATCGGGTCGGGCAGCGTGGCCGGGCCCTGCGGGTCGACGTAGATCAACCCCATCTCGTCGGCAGCCAGTGGTTCTTCCAGGTCGCGCACGCCGGTGTGCCGCTCGTCGCCGAGCCAGGTGCGTTCGGGACCCCAGTAGACGTCGGCGTCCGGCTCCCACACGTCGGCTCGGCCGCCGCCGAAGCCCAGGGTGCGAAACCCCATCGACTCCAGCGCCCGGTTGCCGGCGAAGACCATCAGGTCCGCCCACGAGATGCTGCGGCCGTACTTCTGCTTGACCGGCCACAGCAACCGCCGCGCCTTGTCCAGGTTGCGGTTGTCCGGCCAGCTGTTGGTCGGCGCGAACCGCTGCATCCCCGACGCCGCACCACCCCGGCCGTCGCCGACGCGGTAGGTCCCGGCGCAGTGCCACGCCATCCGCAGCACCAGCGGACCGTAGTGGCCGAAGTCCGCGGGCCACCACTCCTGCGAGGTCGTCAGCACCCGATCCACATCACGCGCCAGCGCATCCAGATCGAGCTTGCCGAACTCGACGGCGTAGTCGAAATCCGCGCCCAACGGGTTGGCCGCGGGATGGTGCTTGGCCAGGATCTCCAGGTTGAGCCTGTGCGGCCACCAGTCACGGCTGTCCCCGCCCGCGACCGGGTGGTTGCGACCGCGCACCGCCTCCCGCTGCACGCTCTGGTCGTAGTTCCTGATGATCGCCACGGCATCCGGGTTCTCCGGCATGGAAGCTCCTCCCGATGTCTCCCTCAGATGCCCAGCGCCCGGCGCACCGCTGGAGCGTTGCGCCGGGAGACCGGCACCATCGTGCTCGCCTCGTTGTCCATCACCAGGGCCAATTCACCCTTGAAACCGCGCTCGACCTCCCGGATGCGGCTGAGGTTCACCACGAACTGGCGGTGCACCCGGAGGAAACCGGTTCCGCCCAGCTCCCTTTCGAGCTTGTCGAGCGCAGGCCGGTTCGCCCGCAAGCGACCTTGGTCGGTGGACAGCCACACGTCGTTGCCGTCGGACTCGGCGAAAGCGACCTCCGGCGGCCGCAGCAGCACCATCCGGTTCTCCCGCATCGCCACGATCCGCGACGCCTGGTCCTGGTCGTGAGCACCACCGCCACCTTCGGTCCGCGGCAGCTGCTCGCCCTCGTGCACCCCGAACGAGATCAGGTTGCCGACCAGGTGACCGGACAGGAAGACGGGCCGGATGGTGATCGGCGTCGGCTCATCGGCGAGATGGGTGAAGATCTGCGTCGAGCCGACCCAAGCGGGGTTGCACGCGGCCTGCTTGGCGGCATAGCGGGTGGCGCGGGTCAGCCCCGGCAGTCCCGGGTTCCACCTCATCGCGGGATCGGGTGCCGGGGTCGAGCTCGGGACGCCGAGCAGCACGCTGGCCGCATCATCGGCGATCACCACACGACCTGCGGGATCCACCGCGGCCAGCCCTCCGCTCGACCGCGACCTGGCGTGGTTGTAGGCCGCGACCAGCTCGGCGCCGGCGTCGCGAGCGCGACGTCGCAGCATGAACTGCGTCCTGCTGGCGGCGTTGCTCAGCCACGCACCCACGGGAGCAGGCAGATCGCTGCGCCAGCAGGAGATGTTGAGCACCGCGACCGGTTCCTTGGTCACCACGTCCCGCACGGCCACACCCGCGCAGGTCCAGTCGTGGAACGCCTGGCACCAGTGCTCCGCACCCCGGATCACCACCGGCGTGTGCGCCTCCAGCGCAGTACCCATGCCGTTGGTGCCGGTCGCGCCCTCCGACCAGCAGAACCACGGCGCCAGGTTGGCCTTGGCGGCGAAGGAGCGCGTGGCCTTGTCGCCCCACTCGGCCAAGACCCGACCACTGGCATCGGCGACGGTCACGACGCCACCGATCTTGCTCACGTCGTCCACCACGGAGGCCGCGCGGAAGCCCAGTTCGGCGAACACGACGCCGTGCTCGAGCGTGTGGTCGACATCCGTCGCGGCCTCCGGCGCTTCGGTCAGGTACGGGTCGACGCGGTACTGGTCCCGGCAGCGGTGCCAGGACAGCGCTACCTCGGGCCGCACGCCTCGGATGTCGTCCTCGCCCTGCACGAAGCGCTCCCACGCCCCGTACACCGTCGCCTTGCCCGCGTTGCGGGTCGGCGACTCGAGCCGGTGAATGTCTGCCATGTAAGACCGCCTTTGGTCCCCTGCCACACCGGCACGAATGCCGGTGTGGGAAACGCTCATGTCGTAGTGCGCACGGGCCCCGAATCGCTGCTCGGGTTTCGAACACGGACCGCTGGCCCACTCGGACGCGCCACGAGAACTGAGCGGCAAGCCAAGTGCGAATTGCCGCGGTTCGTCGCACGACACGTGACCGCCCACGCGGCGTGCGGCGAACCGAACGCGAAATCCACGGCATTCCGCGCTTCAGTTTTCATGACATCGTGGCGAAAGTTACGTGGCTTCAGATTTGCCGTGCAAGGAAAGCGCAACGACCGCTGGCGAACGGCGCACGAACGGCAGCCACACGACAACCAGCGGTGGTCTGGGTCACCCTGCAGCGCCGGAGACCGCCGACCGGGATTGGTCTGAACCGCCACGGTCCCACCAGGCGACCACCGACCGAGAGGTGCTGCCCCAGCCACGACCCGTTCATGCTGCTCAGCCGCCGTCCGAGCCCCTCGAGGGGCTGCCCGAGGGCCGACCGCTCCGCAGCCGACGGCCACGCGACCGCCGGGGGCCAGTGCCGACGTCGCTCTGGTGACGCCGAAAAACGGCACTCCGATACCGCTGATGCGCATTCCAGGGGATCCCGAACGAGTACCGGCCCCGGGAAAAGCGCCGCATCCGATCCTGCGGACAAGGTCGGCAGGAACGGAATTGAAGATCGCCGGATTCTCGCACATGCGCGGAGCATTTCTCCAGCACGAAATGAGAACTCGCCCACGACCGAATCCCGTCGCTGAGCCGACGCCCGGAAGAACCGCCGGCTCGCCACCGCCGCCCTACCGGACCGCGGTCGACCGGCACACGCCTCGACCGCCGAGATCGATGTCGAGCGGGTCGCAGGTTCGGGGCTGAACGAGCTGCCCGGTCGCTTCGAGCACCGACATCCACAGATCGCCGTCCGGATCGACCTGGTTGCGATGGCTGATGATCAACGGCATCGGCACGTGCACGAAGCGCCGCCGCCAGCGCACGACCGCCGTTTCCGTGCGACCGGCCATCGCCGCGTGCACCGCTGCATGGGCCAAGCGCAGGCAGTAGACGCTGTCGTAGGCGTTCGCGGTGACGCTGCGGATGGCGTAGCTCGGATCGATGTAGCGGATCGTGGGAGCCAGACCGACCTCGGTGAGGTGAGCGGTGATGCTCTCCCGCAGCAGCGCCCCGATGTCACCCAGCTTGGCGTTGCCGGAGGCATCCGTGGCGTCCTCGAGCAGGCCGCGCTGCTCGAGGAGGTCCTGGCCCGCCCCCTCGGCGGCCACGATCACCACGAAGCCCTTGGCGCGCACGTGCCGCTCGACGCGGGCCAACAGGCCGTCCGGCCCCTCGAGGACGAACGGCACCTCCGGGATCAGCACGATGTCCGCGGCGTTGCGAGCCAACGAGGCGTAGCAGGCGATGAACCCGGAATGCCGTCCCATCAGCTTCACGATGCCGATGCCGTCCGGACTGGCCGCGGCCTCGACCGACACCGAGGAGATGAAGTTGGCCGCCTGGGCGAACGCGCTCTGGAACCCGAAGGACTGGTCGGTGTAGGGCAGGTCGTTGTCGATCGTCTTCGGGACCCCGATGACCGCGATGTCGAGACCGCGCGCCCTGATCGCCGCGGCCAGGCGCGTCGCGGCGCGCATGCCCCCGTCACCACCGATGACGAACAGGACGTTGATGCCCCGCAGCACGAGGCTGTCGACCATCTCGTCGGCGTCCTGCGCACCGCGCGAACTGCCCAGGATGGTGCCACCCGCGTTGTGGATGTCGCGGACGCGATCGGGCGTGAGCTCGATGGTGTCGTTGCAGCGTTCGGCCGTCATCCCGCGAAAACCGTTGCGGAAGCCCAAGATGCGCTTGACCTCGTAGTGCACGGTCAGTTCTTGGACCAGGCCCCGGATCACGTCGTTGAGGCCCGGGCACAGCCCACCGGCGGTGACGATGCCCGCCGTGACGTGAGCCGGATCGAAGTAGATCTTCCGGCGCGGCCCGGCGGCTTCGAAGCTCGGAAGCCGGTCGGGCGGGAGGCCGTGCTCGGCGAGCATGGACACGGTGTCTTCGAGCAGAACCCGGTCGCCTTCCGCGACGTAGTGCGGAGAGGTCTTCTTGGCGGCGAGCATCTCGGAGAACGGTGAGTCGTAGTGACACTCACCGAGGTGGCGAACGCGCAGGTCGTCCAGGTGCAATGTCACCGGATCTCCTCAAACGTGATGGCCGTAATGGCGTGGCCGGCAAAATGAGTGCTGTGGACGGTCGAAAACCGCCCACGAGGCCGCCATCCGCAGGACGCGGCCGGCCCACCGCGGGGCGTGCGATCAGCTGGGAACGCTGATCGTCCCCGGACAGGACCCGAAGGTGGTGTGCGCGACGCGGCGCACCTGCCCCCTGGAGATCAGGAGGGACTCCGCGACAACCGCTCCGTCGGTTTCCCGGGGCCGGCTCAGCAGCGATCCGCTGGTGACGCCGGTCGCGGCGAAGAGGGCATCGCCGCTGACGAGTTCGTCGCAGGTGTAGATGCGGTCGAGGTCCATGCCCGCCGCGCGGATCGCCTCGGCCTCCTCAGCGCGTTGCGGCGCGAGACGACCGAGCATGTCACCTCCGAGCCCGCGAACCGCTGCGGCGGTCATCACCCCCTCGGGCGTGCCACCGACCCCGAGGAGGAGGTCGGCGTCGCCGGTCGGCAGGAGCACCTCGAGACTTCCCCCGACATCACCTTCGGCGGGCGTGTGCACCGCCGCGCCCGCGCGCAGCACCCGCGCGATCAGGTCCTGATGCCGCGGTTTGTCCATGATGACCACGCGCAGCTCGCCCACCTTCTTGCCGAGAGCGCCCGCGACGTTGGCCAGCGTGCGCTCAGGGGAGTCGGCGAGGTCGACCACGCCCTTCGCCGGGGGCGGTACCACGATCTTGTCCATGTAGAACCCGGGGCCGGGCGACCACAGGGTCCCGGATTCGGCGAAGGCGATCGTGGCCATCGCACCGGGGAGGTTCTTCGCGCAGAACGAGGTGCCCTCGAGGGGGTCCACTGCGATGTCGAAGTCCGGACCGAGACCGTTGCCCACGGATTCCCCGTTGTACAGCATCGGGGCCTCGTCCTTCTCCCCTTCCCCGATGACGACCGTGCCTCGCCCCGGAGCGCCGGCCAACACCTCGCGCATGGCCTCGGTGGCCACGCCGTCGGCAGCCTTCTTGTCGTGCCTGCCGACCCAGGCCTGGCTGGCCAGCGCAGCCTTGTGCGTGGCCGCCAGCGCGACCGATTCCAGCGTGTGGACATCGGTGCGAGTTCGCGGCGCGAGCTCAGTTCGACCCTGCATCTCAGGCTCCTCGAATTGTCTGTTGCCTCAATTGCGGCAGAAGGATCACGGAGTTGACCGGCCCTGCGATCAGCACAGGATCGCCCGCGCACGACCACGCGCGATGTCGAATCGAATCGATGAATTCCTCGCGATTCCCCGGGCGCTGCTCACTCGAGATTCGCGTGGAGGCGCCACAAGTCGCGGGCCTGAATTCCGCTGGACCTCCACAACGCGTGGAACAGGGCGTCGGTGAGCAGCAGAACGGACTGCTCGAACAGGCTGCCCGCGTACTGGTTGGAGGCCGTCCCGTCGAAATCCTGCTTGTCCGCAGCCGGGATCACCAGCACCTCGGTCGCGGCCTTGGCCAACGGGGAATCAGCGGCGGTGGTCAGCGCCACCACGTTCGCACCTTGCTTGCGCGCGGTCTCGGCAGCCCGCACCACTCGGGACGTGGAGCCCGACCCCGATGCCGCCACCAACACGTCGCCCGAACCGATCGCAGGGGCCGTCGTCGCGCCCACGACGTGCGCGGACAGCCCGAGGTGCATGAACCGCATCGCGGCCATCTGCAGGGCGAGACCGCTGCGCCCGGTGCCGACGGTGAACACCGCCGGCGCCTTGAGCAACATCGCTCCGGCCCGCGCCCACGCCGCCGGTTGGATGGCCCTGCAGACCCGTTCCACCTCGGTGCTGATGGCCAGCGTCGCGTAGTTGAAAAGGGGCGGATTGAGCTTCTCGCCCATATTCCGATCAGCAGTACCCGTGTCGGTCATCGCGACACCCTCCACTCGTCGGTCGGATCTGTTCATCAGTTCAGCGCGACCACGGAGTCGCGGCCGCACATGGCAGAGATCAATTGCTCGATGGTCACCGAGGAGATCGGCGGTGCGAGCCGCTCGTTCCTCGGATCCGCGGCTTTTTGCGCCGCAGCACGAACGAATTCTGGTTCATGAGACTGCACGGATCTGTACGTCTACGTCAACGTCGCGGTCACGAACAGATACCCGGGTCGCACGAACGGTTTTGAAACCCGCTCAAACGGGTCTGAGGAATGTCGGTGCGCGAACATGATTCCCATCCGCGAGAACGCGATGCTGATCTACGACTGGACGGCGACGACGTCCCGGACGTGGAAAGCGGCGGCCCCGGGCCGGCTTGAGGGGAATGCCCGGCCCGGGGTCGCCGCCGTCTTGTACCGCACCTCAGGTGCGGAGGGGGTGCTGTGCCTGCGGCCCTACCGCTGGTCGCGCGGGTGCGGCCTGGGGATGAGCTCGCCGACCACGACACGCTCGTCCTCGTTGACCGCGCGGATGGCCTCGTCGACGAGCCCGCGATCCGGCGAGAGGTGGCAGATCGGGTCGGTGCGCGAGGCGTCACCGGTCATCTGGAAGGCCTGGCAGCGGCAGCCGCCGAAGTCCTCGTCCCGGCGCACGCAACTGCGGCACAGCTCCGGCATCCAGTCGACACCGCGGAACGCGTTGAACAGCGGTGATTCCCGCCAGATCCAGGCCAGCGAGTGCTCGCGCACGCTCGCGCGCGGCAGCGGCAACGACTGCGCGGTCGGGCACGGCAACGCATCCCCGTTCGGCGCCACCGTCAGCTGCCGCTGCGCCCACCCGCCCATGCACGCCTTCGGGTAATCGCTGTAGTAGTCCGGCAGCACGTGGATGATCTCCATGCCCTGCAGCCGTTCGCGCTGTTCGCGCACGATCCGCTCGGATCGTTCCAGCTGCGCGCGGCTGGGCAGCAGGGCATCACGATTGCGCCACGCCCAGCCGTAGTACTGGGTGTTGGCCAGCTCGACCCGGTCGGCGTCGAGCTGCTCCGCCAGTTCGAGGATCTCGCCGATCCGATCGATGTTCTGGCGGTGCAGCACCACGTTCAACGTCAGCGGCCAGCCCAGTTCCTTGACCAGCCGCGCCGCCTCGGCCTTGCGCGCGAACGACGCCGTGCCCGCGATGCGGTCGGAACTGGCCGGTTCATCGGCCTGCACGCTGATCTGCACGTGGTCCAACCCGGCCGCGCGGAGGTCTTCGGCGCGACGGCGCGACAGACCGAGCGCGCTGGTGATCAGGTTCGTGTACATCCCGAGATCGGTGCCGAAGCGCACGATCTCGACCACGTCGCGACGCTGCAGCGGTTCCCCGCCGGACAGGTGCAGCTGCAGCACGCCCAGCGCGCGCGCTTCGCCGATCACCCGCTTCCAGTCCTCCGTGGACAGCTCGTCGCGGTAGTCGGCGAGGTTGAGCGGGTTCGAGCAGTACGCGCAGTGCAGCGGGCACGCGTAGGTCAGCTCCGCCAGCAGGCCGAACGGACTGGGCATCGTGCTCGGAGTGTCAGTCATCATCGATCTCCACGCATCGCTTGGCGGCGAGGTGACCGAGGAACGCCCGCACCTCACCGGGTTCAGCGCCGGCGAAGCGCTCCTGCAGCTGCGCGACGATCCCGCCGAGGTCCCGCCGTCCGTCGCAGAGCTGCAGGATCGCCGCGCCGGTCGGGTTCAGCACCCGCACGGACTCGGGGCCCAGCAGCACGTGCTGCCCGCGCACCTCGTCGAAGGTCAGCCGCAGAGCGGCCGCCAAGCGGGGGCGCGCCGAGTCCGGCATCCGGGCCGGTTCAGCCTGGGTAGGCTTGGTCGATGGCATCGAGCATGCTCCAGAGGACGTCGCACTTGAACGACAGGGCCGCGACCGCGCGCTCGCGCTGATCGTCCGAGCGGCACCACTCGGTCACCAGCTGCAGCGCGTGCTCGGAGTCGCGCGGGGCCTGGTGCAGCCGGTTGCGGAAGTAGGTCAGCCCCTCGCCCTCGACCCAGGTGTAGTACCGCTCGAACGCGGCGAGCCGCTCGCTCATCAGGTCCGGCGCGAACAACTCGGTCAGCGAGGAGGCCACGGCTTCGGCGCACGGCCGCGTGCGGGTGAATGTCACGTAGGCGTCCACCGCGAACCGCACCCCGGGTACCACGTGCCGCTCGTCGCGCACTTCCGCGCGGCTGAGCCCCACTGCTTCGGCCAGCCGCAGCCACGCCTCGATTCCGCCGGGGTCCGAAGCGGTGCCGTCGTGGTCGAGGATGCGGCCGATCCAGCGGCGCCGGAACTCCGGGTCCGGGCAGTTCGACAGGATCGCCGCGTCCTTGAGCGGAATGCACTGCTGGTAGTGGAACCGGTTGGCCACCCAGCCGCGGATCTGCTCGCGGCTGAGCTCGCCCCGGTTCATCCGCAGGTGGAAGGGGTGCTGGTGGTGGTAGCGCCGCGCGTTGGCCCGCAGCGCTGCCACGAACTCCTCGGTGCCCGCAGGCGCCTGTGTCTCATCGAGTGCTGTCATGGTGGAACCGCACCTCCATCCCGTCGGTTGCGACCTCGAACCCGCGCCGCTCGACCTCGCGCCGCTCGGGCGAGTCCTCCAGCAGCACCGGGTTGGTGTTGTTCAGGTGCACGTAGATCTTCCGCTCCGCGCGCAGGTCGGCGAGCCGTTCCAAGCTTCCGCCGGGGCCGCTCATCGGCACGTGCCCCATCTCCCGCGAGGTCTTGCTCGCCAGGCCCAGGCGCGGCATCTCGTCGTCGCGCCAACACGTCCCGTCGACGAACACGCAGGAGCAGTCCTGCAGCTGCGCGAGCACCTCGTCGGTGATCTCCTGCACCCCGGGCAGCAACGCCACCGCCCGCCCGGAGCCGACGTCGGTGATGCGGTACCCCACCACCCTGCCCGGTCCGCGTTCGGTGCCGAACCGGGATCGCTTGGTGGTGGGCACGTCGAAAGCCCGGTACGTCAACCCGTTTCCGAGCGGCACGTCCGCACCCGGCACGACCTCGCGCCACTGCACCGGGCAGTACGCGCGCACCGTCGGCAACACCGAGTTGCCCTCGCGCAAGGTGTCGTGGACCGATGCGGTGGTGTGCAGTTGCCAAGACCGGGCCTCGCGCAGCAACAGCAGGCCCAACGAGTGGTCCAGCTCGGCGTCGGTGAGCAGCACCGCCCGCAACGGTGTAGCCCTGGCTCCATCCGGGCGCAGGGCCGGCGTCGCCTCGATCTGGGCGCGCACGTCCGGCGAGGCGTTGATCAGGACCCACTGCTCGCCATCGGCGCTGACCGCCAACGAGGACTGCGTGCGCGGCGAGCAGGGGCGGGAACCGTCCCGGACGGCACGGCAACCCGGGCACCCGCAGTTCCACTGCGGGAAACCGCCCCCTGCCGCCGAACCCAGCACACGCACCAGCACGCCAACTCCTGCTCCTCTGAAGGGACCACCGCGACCGCTGCGGGGGCGCCGTGGACACCGGATGCCCGGTGCCCACGGTCACCGCGATCACGTTCGGACCCGCCCACCGGCGGGCGGGCTCACTCCTCGACCTGGGCGACGTACATCGTCACCTCAGCCGCGCACCCGATTTCCTCGAACCGGGGCGATTCCCACTGCGGGATTCCGGACTCCATTGCCACACCTCCTCTCGAGATTCGACGGCAAGGTTCTCGCTGACCCCCAGGTGGTTCACCACGGCCAGCGCTCAGGCCGAACTGGCAACGCCCGGAGACGATGCCGAAAGCCGCAGCACTCCGCTGCTTCCCAGTGATCGGGGCCGTGCGAGAAGAGCTGTGGAGACACGTCTCTTCAGGAGATCAGAAGTTCACAGCGCCTCGTGCGCTTTCAACGGACGCACAATCAGCAGCTCCACCGGAATCGCAGCCCGGCCACCCGACTATTTCGCGGTGAGCGCCGGAAGGATCATACGTTGGCGTCCACGCGGATCGCAACACCATTCTTCGCACTTCATCGAATTGCCACCTGGGACTTTCTCCCGACCGTCTGTGCCGCAATGGCATCCGTTCGTTCCGCGCTGGTTGACTAGACGTACAGATCCGTGCAGTGTCACAGGCCGTTGCCCGTTCCGGTTCCGACAGAAATGCGGAGCCCAGGAAGGGCGGCCGAAGGAATCAATGAACGGTACCCGTCGAGCGACGTTGTGATCTGCTAACCATTCTGTCCGGAATCCGGAAACAGGAAGCCGACTCCGGCCGGTTTTCGATGCTCGCCGCGTTGTGGATCTCGACGCAGGTCATCCGTGCCCCACCACCGGAATCCACCGATCATCACCGATGAGGAGAAATACCGTGAAGCTGCAGGTAGCACTGGACGTCGCCAAACTCGACCAGGCGCTGACCCTGGCCCGTCAGACCGCCGAGTACGTGGACATCCTCGAGCTGGGCACGCCGCTGATCAAGGCCGAAGGACTTGACGCGATCACCGCGATCAAGGCCGCCCACCCCGACAAGCTGGTCTTCGCCGACATGAAGACCGCCGACGCCGGTGAGCTGGAGGCCGACCTCGCCTTCACGGCGGGAGCGGACCTGGTCACCGTGATGGGTGCGGCCGACGACGACACCGTGCGAGGTGCCGTGGCCGCCGGTCGCAAGCACGGCAAGGACGTCGTCGCCGACATGATCACCATCGTCGACGACCGGGTCGCCCGCATTCGCGAGGTGTCCAAGCTGGGCGTTTCCTTCGTGGAGATCCACGCCGGGCTCGACGAGCAGGCCAAGCCCGGCTACACGATCGATTCGCTGCTCGATGACGGCAAGCAGGCCGGCGTCCCGTTCTCGATCGCCGGCGGCATCACCGCCGCCTCCATCAAGGCGGTGCAGGATTCCGGGGCGACCGTGGCGGTGGCCGGCGGGGCGATCCGCAGCGCCGAGGACCCCGCGGCGGCGGCGAAGGCCCTCAAGAGCCTCATTCGCTGACCGACCCGGAACCGGTTTCGAGCACGAGGTGTCAGGGGGCCGGGGCATTTCTCCGCGGCCCCCTGACACCCGTTCCGGTCCGCTTCAGCGGAAACGGCCCGAATTCGGGTCTGCCGGAAACCAATCATTTCGCGATCACGAAAGACATGCCATCACGGCTGTTGCCCGGCTGGACGCGTTGTCCGGAGTTGTCCCTCTCCGCCGGGAATCGGGAACAGCAATTCCGGACACATGATCGGGAGGAGCGCTTGATGGTGGACGAGCCGAACAGGACGCTGCGCGCAGAACCACGGCATTCCGCACCGAGTTGGTCGTTGACGAAGCCGGTGATCGTCGGTTCGGTCCTCGGCGCGGACTACGCGCGCCTCGGTGATGAGGTCGCCGACCTCACCGACGCGGGCGTGGGCCGCATCCAGTGGGACGTCATGGACAGGCGCTTCGTCCCCAACATGACCTTCGGCCCGGACGTCGTGGCCGCGTGCCGCGACTACAGCTCCCTGCCGTTCGAGGCCCACCTCATGGTGCAGGACCCGGACCCGGTGATCTCCGAGTTCGTCGCCGCCGGCTGCGAGACCGTCATCGTGCACGCCGAGACCTGCGCGCACCTGCACCGCACGCTGTCCACGATCCGCGACCTCGATGCGAAAGCCGGGGTCGCCGTCAACCCGTCGACCCCGCTCGACTTCGTCCGCCACGTGCTCGACCGGATCGACCAGATCGTGATCATGACGGTCAACCCCGGCTTCGGCGGGCAGAAGTACATCGCCGCGATGGAGGACAAGGTCGCGGAGATGCGCGCGCTGGTCGACTCGTCCGGCAGCCCGGTGAAGATCGAGGTGGACGGCGGGATTTCGACCACCACCGCGCGGAACGCCTGGTACGCGGGAGCAGAACTCCTCGTCGCCGGTTCGGCCGTGCTGTCCCACCCGCACGGGAAGCGAACGGCCGTGGCCGAGCTGCACGCCGCCATGACCCGGTCGGCGTCCGCGTCCTGATCGACCGATCTGCTCCGCCGCGGAGTGCACCGCGAACGCGCCGTGAGTGAAAGGGGAAGTCAGATGGAGACCTTCAACAGCCAGCGGGATTTGCACGAGGCTCAACGCTCCCTGCTGCTCGACGCCGCGGCGGTGATGCGGCGGCGCTACGGGCGCGGCATCGGCCTCGACCACAGCATGTCCCCGACCACAGCAGAGCGCCTGGCCACCGTCTTCGAGGGCATCGCCCGGGCCGAGCCCGCGCTCGACAAGGCCGACCGGAACGAAGCGATCGCCTTGGCGCATCGCTTGGTCGACGACGACCACCCCGAGCACTCGCGGATGTGGCCCGCCTGAAGCGGCCACGTCCCCACGCCGAACCCCCTCCCGAAGCACCGCGAGCAACCAGACCACCAGGAGTGCGCGTCCATGATCGCGAACGAAACCACCTCCCAGTACCGCGTGAGCGACGAGCTCGACCGCTTGACCAAGGCACACGTTCCCGACGACTGGACCGAACTGGACCGGCGGGCGATCGACACCGCGCGCGTGCTGGCCGCCGACGCGGTGGAGAACTGCGGAAGCGGCCACCCGGGCACCGCGATGAGCCTCGCGCCCGCCGCCTACACGCTGTTCCACCACGTCATGCGGCACGACCCGAACGATCCGCAGTGGCTCGGTCGCGACCGCTTCGTGCTCTCAGCGGGTCACTCGAGCCTGACGCTGTACGTGCAGCTGTTCCTCTCCGGCTACGGCCTGGAGGTCGAGGACCTCAAGCAGCTGCGCAAGTGGGGCTCGCTGACCCCGGGCCACCCGGAGTACGGGCACACCAAGGGCGTGGAGACCACCACCGGCCCGCTGGGGCAAGGGTTGGCCAACGCGGTGGGCATGGCGATGGCCGCACGCCGCGAGCGCGGACTGCTGGACCCCGAAACCGCTCCTGGCGACAGCGTTTTCGACCACCACATCTACGTGATCGCCTCCGACGGCGACATCGAGGAAGGCGTGACCTCCGAGGCCTCCTCGCTGGCCGGCACGCAGCAGCTGGGCAACCTCACGGTCATCTACGACGCCAACGACATCTCCATCGAGGACGACACGAAGATCGCGCTGTCCGAGGACACCGCCAAGCGCTACGAGGCCTACGGCTGGCACGTGGTCACCGTCGACGGCGGCGAGTGCATCACCGGCATCCTCGATGCGCTCAAGGCCTCCCGCGCCGAGACCGAGCGCCCGACCCTGATCGTGCTGCGCACGGTCATCGGCTACCCGGCGCCGACGAAGATGAACACCGGCAAGGCCCACGGCGCCGCGCTGGGCGCCGACGAGCTCGGCGAGGTCAAGAAGCTGCTGGGCTTCGACCCGGAGCAGTCCTTCCAGGTCGACGACGCGGTGCTGGAGCACACCCGCGCCGCCGCCGAACGAGGCAGAGCCGCCCGGGAGAAGTGGCAGATCGCCTTCGACTCGTGGGCGGCCGACAACCCGCAGCGCAAGGCGCTGCTGGACCGGATGCAGGCCCGCGAGCTGCCGACCGGGTGGGCCGACGAACTGCCGAGCTGGGAGCCCGACGAGAAGGGCATCGCCACCCGCAAGGCCTCCGCAGAAGTCCTGGCGTCGCTGGCCGACGTGCTGCCGGAGCTGTGGGGCGGTTCGGCCGACCTGGCAGAGAGCAACAACACCACCATGAAGGGCGCGGACTCCTTCGGTCCCCAGGCCATCTCCACCGGCACCTGGAACGCCCAGCCCTACGGGCGCACGCTGCACTTCGGGATCCGCGAGCACGCGATGGGCGCGATCCTCAACGGCATCGCCCTGCACGGCGGCACCCGCCCCTACGGCGGCACGTTCATGGTCTTCAGCGACTACATGCGCCCGGCCGTGCGACTGGCGGCGCTGATGCACCAGCCGGTCATCTACGTCTGGACCCACGACTCGATCGGTCTGGGCGAAGACGGGCCGACGCACCAGCCGGTCGAGCACCTGTCCAGCCTGCGAGCCATCCCGGACCTGGCGATCGTGCGCCCGGCCGATGCCAACGAGACCGCCTTCGGGTGGAAGGCGATCCTGGAGAACACCGACGGGCCCGCAGGCCTGGCGCTGACCCGCCAGGAAGTGCCGGTCCTCGACGGCACGGACCCGCAGGGCGTCGCTCGCGGCGGCTACGTGCTCGCCGAGGCCTCCTCCGGCGCCCCCGAGGTGGTGCTGATCGCGACCGGCTCCGAGGTGCAGCTGGCCGTGGCCGCCCGGAATGCCTTGGAGGCCGAGGGCATCGCCGCTCGCGTGGTGTCCATGCCGTGCGTGGAGTGGTTCGAGGCGCAGGACGTCGCCTACCGCCGGCAGGTGCTGCCCCCGTCGGTGCGCGCCCGGGTCGCGGTGGAGGCGGGTGTGGCCCAGTCGTGGCACCGCTTCGTCGGCGACGCCGGCGAGATCATCTCCCTGGAGCACTTCGGTGCCTCGGCCGACTACAAGAGGCTCTACGCCGAGTTCGGCATCACCACCGAGGCGGTCACCGAGGCCGCGCGCCGCTCCGTGCGCGCAGTGCGGGCGGGCTGACGCCCTCGCGCCGCGACCATCGTCCCATTCACCGCGAAGGATTGTGCCGTGCGCATCTACGTAGGCTCCGATCACGCCGGTCTCGAGCTCAAGACCTACCTCGCCAAGAAGCTCTCCGACATCGGCCACGAGGTGACCGATGTCGGTCCCGCCACCTACGACGCCGAGGACGACTACCCACCGTTCTGCATCGACGCGGCTCGTCGCGTCGTGGCCGACGAGGGCAGTCTCGGCATCGTCATCGGCGGGTCCGGCAACGGGGAGCAGATCGCCGCGAACAAGGTCCCCGGCGCCCGCGCCGCGCTGATCTGGAACGTCCACATCGCCCGGCTCGCCCGCCAGCACAACAACGCGCTGCTGGCCGCCGTCGGTTCCCGGATGCACACGCTCACCGAGGCCGAACGCATCGTCCACGCGTTCCTCACCACGGAGTTCGAAGGCGGCCGCCACCAGCGCAGGATCGACCAGCTCGCGCACTACGAGTGCTCCGGCCAGCCGCCCGCGCTGCCGACGAGCTGACCGCGGTCAGCAGGACGAGGCGAAGCGCGGGGGGGGGGGGGCCCCCGCCCCGCGGGGCGGCGGTGGCCCGGCCCCAACCGGATGGCCGAGCGGCAGTCCCCGTCCTCCTGTCGCCACCGACATGACGTGGAAGAACAGGTAGCAACCCAGAGCGGCGAAGGTGAAGACCACGTACCCGCCGACGGCCTTCAGCTCCGTCGAATCCTGCACCGTCGCGACCAGGACGATCATCAGGGCAGCGGCGATCAACCCGAAGAGCAAGGTGTACGCGACCGGCAGGCGCAGCGTCGCCAGGGTCAGCAACGCCACGGTGACGAACCACGAGCTCAGGAAAAGACCTTGGGTGGCGGTTGCGCTCTCAGACGGCACCCCGAACCAGTCGTGGGTCAATCCGAGAACGAGGAATCCGTAGCTGAGCCAGAACCCGGAGAAGATTCCGAAGATGGACGCCACCGCGCTCTGGCCGATGCCGGCCGCCCACACCGCGGCGAGGAGTTGTCCTATTCCGGTGGCGGCGAGGATGATCGCCACCGGTGCTCCCACCGCTGCGGCGGGCACGAAGCCGACGAGGGTCATTCCGAGGGCGATCGAGCCGACGATGAAGGTGGGAACGCCGATCAGTGCGGGATCACCGGTCAGGGGACCCGGTGTCGGCTCGGGCTCCTGGGGCACGGGCGTTTCGCGGTGTGTTGTCGCTGCTTCCGATGCGGTCACGATCCGCTCCTTTGCGGTATTCGGGTGCGCGATTGCGCGGCGCCGCCCAGAGCCGGATTCAACAGTGCCTGATTCGCGTGGACGACGGCCGCTGACGGGACGTTCTCGGGAATCACCGAGATTCTCCAGATGGGAATGGTCCCGTGTGAAACATGCCACGTCCCGGTGGTTTCGGACAATGCGTTGGGAACGAGTGGAACCCGGATCAGCACGAAGGGATTCCTGCAGCACCCGAACGGCGATCGGTCGGCCTCCGCATTTTGCGCGGCGAAGAATTCCGTCCCTTTTCGCACTGCCATCGCGGATATGCCCGCCCGATTTCGGCTGACGCGATTGTCGAGATCAGGTCGGCAGCTCAGCGAACCAGCCTGCCCAGCAGCGCCGACGCCACCCCGGCCATCGCGGCTGCGGCGACCACCAGAACCGCGAAGTCCAGCCCCAGGTTCGCGGGCGTGCCGATGAGCAGGCCGCGCAGAGCGTCCACCTCGTAGCTCAGCGGGTTGACGGCGTTGACCACCCTCAGCCACTGCGGCATCAGATCCACCGGGTAGAGCGCGCTGGAACCGAAGAACAACGGCATCGTGATCGCCTGCCCGAGCCCCAGCAACCGATCCCGGGACAGCACCAGGCCCGCGATGGTGATCGACAAGCAGCAGAAGAACACCGAGGCGAGCACCACCACCGCGCACATGGCCAGCAACCGCACGGGATTCGCCGTGATCTCAACTCCCAGCACGACGGCGAGCACGAGCACCGCCAGGGCCTGGATCAGGGCGCGCACGCCGGCCGCGCACGCCTTGCCGCTCACGATCGCGATCCGCGGCGTGGGTGTGACCAGCAGTTTGGCCAAGATCCCGGCATCGCGCTCCCAGATGATCTGGATGCCGAAGAAGATCGCGATGAACAGCGCGGACTGGGCGACGATGCCCGGTGCGAGGTAGTCCAGGTACCGCACTCCCCCGGTCTGGAACGCCGGTGTCCGGCTGAACGTCGTGCCGAAGACGATCAGCCACAGCGCCGGTTGCACCGCCCGCGTCAGCAGCTCGGTGCGGTCGTGGCGCAGCTTCTGCAGCTCCACCAGGCACATCGTCATGATCCGCGAGCACATCAAGCGGACCGGGCCGCACCGCACGTGGTCAACCATGACGTGCGTCCCGTCGCGCAGCGCGGACCTGGCGCATCCCCTCCCCCGCATCACCGGCGAGCGTGCCGCCGGTCACCGCGCGGAAGGCGTCCTCCAGCGTCGCCTCCGGCCCCACGGCCGCGCAGAGGTCCCGCGGTGGCCCTTCGCTCCGTACCCGCCCGCGGTGCATGAAAGCCACCCGATCGCACCGCCTGTCGGCCTCCTCCATGTAGTGCGTGGTGATCAGCACCGTCATCCCCGTTGCGGCGCGCATGCGCTCGATGTGCTCCCACACGCCCGCCCGCGCGACGGGGTCGAGCCCGACCGTCGGCTCGTCCAGCACCAGCAGGCGCGGCGCGCTGACCAGCGCCTGCGCCAACTCGAGGCGTCGGATCAAGCCGCCGGAGTACGTGCTCGCGGTCCGCCCCGCGACCTCCTCCAGGCCGACCGCGCGCAGTGCCGCCTCCACCGCGGACCGCCGCTGCGCCCGGGGCACGTCGAACAGCCGCGCGAACAGCGCGACGTTCTCCCAGCCGCTCAGCGCCGAATCCGCGGAGAGCTGCTGCGGGACGTAACCGATCAACCTGCGGACGGCGAGCTTGCGCAGGTTGACGTCCACTCCGAAGACCTCGACCGCTCCGGTCGGTACCGGCAGCAGGGTCGAGATCATGCGGATCGTGGTCGTCTTCCCGGCTCCGTTGGGGCCCAGCAGGCCGAAGACAGTGCCCGGTTCGATGCTCAGCTCCACGCCGTCGACCGCCGCGGTGCGCCCGAAGCGGTAGCGCAGACCGGTGCAGCGCACGGCGGGTTCGCTCGTCATCGTTCCTCCTGCCGGCCACCCGGACACATCGAGCGCGGGCTCTCCGGATCACCAGCGGGTTTGCGGCCCGCGCAGCGTCGCCGGCACCGGTTCGACGGTCACCCGCATCATGCGGCGAAACCACCGTGATCGGAAAGCGACCAGTAGCGAAGCGCTCGGTTCCCCCGCCGGGTGATCACCACGCGGTGACCTCGCGGCGCGAACAGATCCCGCGTCTCGATGTCGATCAGGTCCGCAACCCACAGATCGTGCAGCGCCCGGCGCAACTCATCAGTCATCGGACTGACAACGCCGGGAACCCACGAGTATCCCACTTCGGGATCGAGGAACCCGTTGTGGAAGCAGATGTTCCCCCGGCTCACGGCATCCAAGGCGGCCAGCCGGAGGGGTGTGGACGTGGCATCGGACATCGCTCGCTCACCTGTGGTGCGGGCGCTGGGAGTTTCCGGCATGAGGCATTCCTCCTCGCGTTGATCGCGCCCGAGCAGTAGGTGGACGACCGAACACCGCCACCACGGAGGATCGGCGGTCAGCGCCAGTGCAATTCGCGCGCGCCGAGGAGCGTATTCGGCTCGTCGAACACCCAGCAACGCGTGTTCAACCGACGGCCCGGAATCGGCGCTGAGCGGTGCGCAAGGCCCAACGAGAGGAACCCCGTTGGTCTCCTGTGGACCACCCAGCGCCCATCGGTCAGTAGCCCCGGCTGATCCACTCGTCGAGGTGCGGTCGTTCAGCACCGATGGTCGTGGTCGCGCCGTGTCCGGGCAGGACGGACCGGGAGTCGGGCAAGTGGAAGAGCTTGTCCCGGATCGAGCGGATGATGAGGTGGAAGTCCGAATAGGACCGTCCGGTCGCACCCGGGCCCCCGGCGAAGAGGGTGTCGCCGGTGAAGACCGCGTCCAGGGCCGGCACGTCGAAGCACACCGCGCCCGGCGCGTGCCCAGGGGTGTGCACGACGCGCACGACGATGCCGGCGACCTCGATCTCCTGGCCGTCCACCAGGTGGCCCGCCGGCTCCCGGCTCCCGTGAACCTGACGCCACAGCACGAGATCGTCGGCGTGCAGCAGCACGGGCGCACCCGTGGCCTCGGCGAGAGCCGGGGCGACCCGGACGTGGTCGTCGTGGGCGTGGGTGGCCAGGATCGCGACCAGGCGGCGACCGGCGATCACCCTCCGGATCGCTGCTGCGTCATGAGGAGCGTCGATGACCACGCACTCGTCGTCATCACCGAGCACCCACACGTTGTTGTCCACCTCGAAGGTCTGACCGTCCAGCGAGAAGGTCCCGGAGGTGGTCGTGCGATCGATGCGGGCGTCCATCAGAACACCACCACCGATCGCAGCACCTCGCCGCGCTCCATCCTCGCGAACGCCTCCTCGACCTGGTCGAGCGCGATCTCCTCGGTGACGAACTTCTCCAGCGGCAACCGGCCCTGCAGGTACAGGTCCGCCAGCACGGGGAAGTCGCGGCTCGGCAGGCAGTCGCCGTACCACGAGGACTTGATGGCGCCACCGCGCGCGAACACGTCGATCAACGGCAGCTGCAGCTCCCACTCCGGCGTCGGAACGCCGACCAGGACCGCGGTGCCGGCGAGGTCGCGGGCGTAGAACGCCTGCTGGAAGGTCTCCGGGCGCCCCACCGCGTCGATCACGACGTCCGCACCGTATCCCCCGGTCAGCGACTTGATCCCGGAGACGGCATCGACCTCCCGGGCGTTGACGGTGTGCGTCGCGCCGAACTCCTCGGCCCACTTCAACTTGGTCGGATCCGTGTCGACCGCGATGATCCGCGAAGCCCCGGCCAGTCGAGCACCCATGATCGAACCGTCGCCGACGCCACCGCAGCCGATCACCGCCACCGAGTCCCCGCGGGAGACCTGCGCGGTGTTGATCGCAGCACCGGCTCCGGCCATGACGCCGCACCCCAGCAGGGCGACCACGGCCGGCCGAGCCGCCGGGTCCACCTTCGTGCACTGACCGGCGTGGACGAGCGTGCGCTCGCTGAAAGCACCGATGCCCAGCGCCGGGGACAGGACGGTACCGTCACCCATCACCATCGGCTGCTCGGCCTTGCCGGTGTCGAAGCAGTACCAGGGACGCCCTCGCGAGCAGGCGCGGCAGGTGCCGCACACGGCGCGCCAGTTCAGCACGACGAAGTCGTCCTCAACCACCTCGGTCACGCCCGGCCCCGTGGCCTCGACGACGCCTGCGGCCTCGTGCCCGAGCAGGAAGGGGAAGTCGTCGCCGATCCCGCCCTCGCGGTAGTGCAGATCCGTGTGGCACACCCCGCAGGCCTGCACTCGCACCAGGACCTCACCCGGCCCTGGCTCCGGAACCTCGATCGAGACCACCTCGACCGGCTGCCCACGGCCGGCTGCCACCACCGCACGCGATTTGATCACCAAGAGTCCCTTCGACGAACGCTTCTCGCACGACGGCGCTTCCCGCGCCCGCACCGGGTTCGGCCGGAGCGGAAGGTCCGCTTCCGCACCGCGGCCGGGCACGGGCATCACAGCGCCGGCGAGCCGCGAACAGCTTGTCCGCCCACTCCTCGAGCGGACAAGATCTGGGGAACCAGTGGAGTTCAACTCGGCACGGGTGGTCTCCCGCGCGGTACGAACGGCAGCCTCACCTCATCGCGCGGGCTCCCTACTGGGGAACGGCGGAAGGGGTCTCACACTCCCAGGAGTCGCCGGAGTTCCGGGGCGTGGCGCCGCGACACGGGAACGTGCTCGGGCGAACGCGGGTCCGTGATCAGGACGAGCTCGCCCTTGAAACCTCGCTCCAACTCGACCACCCGTCGGAGGTTGACCAGGAAGCGCCGATGCACCCGGTGAAAACCGAAGTTCGTCAGCGCCGCCTCCACGTTGTCCAGGCCGCGCGTGGCGGCCTGGATCCGCCCGCGGTCCGTGCTCAACCACACGGTGCTCCGGTCGGCCTCGGCGTAGCGGATCTCCGCCGGGGACAGCAGCACCAGCCGATCGTCGCGGACGCCGATGACGCGCGGGGGCACCGGGTTGACCGGCTGTTTCGATTCGCCCTGGTACGGCTCACCCTCCTGCACCCCGAGCGCGCACAGAACGCCCACCACGTGGTTCGATTCGACGATGGGCCGCATGGTCATCGGAATCGCAGCTTCTCCCGGGCAGGCCGGCAGGGTCGCGTAGCCGCTCCACCGCGCGGATTCCAACGCCCGGTCCATCGCCCACCGAGCCGCTTCGAGGAGACCGGGAATGTTGGGGTTCCACCGATCTTTCGGCTCGATCGCGCCGGAGGCGACGGGGTTGTCGTCGGACAGCTTGAGCAGCGAGACCGCTGCGTCGTTGGCCGAGATCACGTTGCCGCCGCGGTCCATCGCCATGAGCGGGCCGGTTTCCCGGGAGCTCGTGCGGTTGAACTCGGCCAGCACCTTCTCGGCCTCGGCGAGGGCGCGCCGGTAGATCCCGTGCTCCACGCACGCGGCGGCGGCGGTCAGCCAGGACGACACGTGCGGGGACAGCGGCGCGTTCAGCCGCGAGATGTTGATCGAGGCGACCGGCGCCCCGGTCACCACGTCCCGCACGGAAATGCCCGCGCACGACCACTGGTTGAAGCTCTCGCACCAGTGCTCCGGGCCGATCACCGTCACCGGTCCGGGCACCTCGAGTGCGGTTCCCATCCCGTTCGTGCCGGTGCACCGCTCCGACCACGACGACCAGGGTGCGAGGTTGTTCAGGTCGGCTTGCCGCCGCGCGGAGGGATCGCCCCACACCCCGAGGACCCGCCCGCCGCCGTCGGTGACCGTGACGACGCCGCTGTCACGTTCCACTTCCCGGCCGGCCAGCGCGCCGAGGCCGCCCAGAGCCGTGAAGAACACGCGGTTGTCGAGACGGGAGTCGTTCTCGCCCGTCGCCCCCGGCGCGACGTCCAGCGTGCGGTCCACTTCGTACCGGTCCCGGCACCGGTACCACGACGCCAGGATTTCCGGCCGCACGCCCTTGACGACGTCCTCACCGGCGGCGAAGCTCTCCCTCGCACGCGCAACACTGCTGGCTGTCGACGTGGGTCCCAACGCGTTCCCCACGCGATCTTGTCCCCTGGACGCGCTCGATGCGATCGCCAGAGGCGGCAAACTCACGGTCACCCCGACCTCCTAGTCGCTCGGGCACACGGGCATCCCCGAACTGCCGCGAAGTGACGGAGGCCACAACATAGCTTCCGAGATGCGGCACTTCAAGTGCCTGCTTTCCGCGCTCGCCGCAGCGGGCGAACCGGGCAGCGGTGCCGCAATGGCGAATTCGGTTGTTCATCGGCGCTGAACGGTAGGCGTCACCGGGTGAACGGCATGAGCAACCCGGGGCAGCGGTTCACACTTCCGGAAAGGGGTCGGCAGACGTAGGGTTGATCGTCGGCAGGAATTCGGGCGATCAATGCCAATCGATTCGAATCCTCAGCGCTCCCCTTCCCGATCACTGTTGATTTCCGCTCTCCGCGGGCAACGGCGGAGTTGTTCCGGCAGTCCGCCCGTTCCGGAATCGAATGGGAGATCATCGGCGAGCGCGCCTCACGAACCGCCGGCGCACCGCAGTCCGGCACTGCCCCGACTCAGCGCCCACGAGCTGCAGGAGCACGCATGATCGGTCAGACCACCGCAACGCCCGTCGGGCACGAGCCCCTCATCACGCGCTACCGGGGACTGATCTGCGATCTCGACGGCGTGGTCTACCGCGGCGCCGCGGCCGTTCCGGACGCGGTCGAGACCTTGAACCGGCTGACGGCCGACGGCGTACCGGTCGTGTTCGCGACCAACAACGCCTCCCGCTCCCCGGAGGACGTGGGCGATCACCTCCGCGGGCTCGGAATCGCCAGCCAGGGCTGGTCGGTGGTCACCAGCTCCCAGGCCGCCGCGGCCCACCTCGCGCACCACCTGGACCGGGGAACTCGCGTGTGCGCGGTGGGCGGGCCGGGGATCGCTCGCGCGCTCACCGAAGCCGGGCTGACCCCGGTGAGCGTCGCAGAGCTGGGTGACGACCAAGTCGAGGCGGTCGTCCAGGGGCTGGGATTCGACGTCACCTGGCGCGAGCTGGCGGCGGTCGGATACCTCGTCCAAGCCGGAGCGACCTGGGTTGCCACCAACCTCGACCCCACCTTGCCCACCCCGCACGGCAACGCTCCCGGCAACGGCGTGCTGGTCGCGGCGGTGCAGGCGGCGGCAGGCACCTCGCCGCACGTGGTCGGCAAACCGCGGGCAGCCCTGCTGGACCTGGCCCGCTCCCGGCTGGGCACGAGCCGACCCGAGACGCTCGTGTGCGGGGACAGGTTGGACACCGACATCGAAGGCGCCCACGCGGCCGGGCTCGACTCGCTGTTCGTCCTCAGCGGAGCGTCGCGACTCCGAGACCTGGTCTTCGCCGCGCGGTCCCAGCGGCCGACGTACATCGCCGCCGACCTGGCCGGACTGCTCACGCCCGGTCTGCCCCTGAGCTCCACCGCGTCCGGCGATCACACCGACAGCGCGCTCGACGCCGCCCTTCGCGCGGACAGCACCGCCGACTACGGGGAACTGCTGCAGACCGTGGTCGCCACAGCGTGGGCCGCGCTCGACAACGGTCGCGCGATCTCCGACGACCCCGACCTGTGGGGCGAGATCGAACGCAAACTCGGGCTGGTCCCCCAGCTCGAGCCGCGGAAAATAACCTGAACCGGCACCAACATCAATGGGTTCCGCACGAACGGCATCCCCACATTGACGAATGGCATTCATTCAGCAATTAAAGGCAATCCTTGCCGATCGAGGAATTCCTCTGTAATGTTCACCTCGCGTTTGCCGGATGACTGCAAAGTCACTTAGCTGAACGGTGTTTCGATGCTCGAGACGATTGCCCTCGGATTCTTCCTGAGCTTGGACAACTTCAGGTCGTCTATTGCGATCGGGACGATCCCATTCAAATTCCGCCGGGCCCTGCAAATAGCCGTCGTGTTCGGCATCTGGGACACCGTGGCACCGCTGATCGGAGGCGTGCTCGGCCACTTCATCGGCGCGAACCTGGGCGAGGTCGCCGAGTACGCCGGGCCTGCACTGCTGGGCCTGTACGGCCTGTACCTGCTGATCGGAGCGATTCGCAAGCCCGCGCCGGAAGAGATCGACCAGCCCTGGGTGACCCTGTTCGGCATGCCCCTCACGTTGAGCGTGGACAACCTGCTCGCCGGAACGGGACTGGGGATTCTCGGATTCGCTCCGCTGGTCTCCGCCGTGGTGTTCGGAGCCATCACCGCCGTGATGTCGCTGGCCGGGCTGTGCATCGGCCGATTCGTCACGCACGTGATCCCCGTCCGCACCGACCTGCTGAGCGGAATCTCGCTCGTCACCGCAGCAATCGTCCTGCCGCTCGTGTCCACCTGACACACGGGACCTGTGTGGATCTAGCAACTTCGTCGGAGGTGCGGCGGTTCCACACAGGACGGTGCACCCCGGGGCCCGCTACGCGGTCATCGATCGCGTAGCGGGCGCGGTGGTCCGGTCGTAGCCCGGAGGACGAGGCGTGCCGGGCTGACGATCTCCCTGGCCGGTGGCGCGTTGTCCGTTCGCTCGATCGCGCGGTCCACCGCGGCTGTTGCGAGCTGCGCGGCGTCCTGGCTGACCGTGGTCATCTGCACCGTGGTCAGCGCGGCCAGCCGGGTGTTGTCGTAGCCGACCACCGACACCTCATCGGGGACCGCCACGCCTCGGGAGCGCAGGGTGAGCAGCAGACCGAACGCGATCATGTCGTTGTGCGCGAAAACCGCGCTCGGCAGGGCTTTTCGAGACTCGAGGAGGCGCGTGGCGGCCTCCGCCCCGGACTCCTCGGTCGGGTTCCCGTCGAGCACGCGGACGTGCCGGTCCAGTCCCCGCGCGCGCATCGAGGCGACATAGGCTTCCCGACGCGCTGCGGCCTCCCCCGTACCGCCGCCGTCGACGTAGGCGATGTCGCTGTGCCCCAGTCCCACCAGGTGATCGACGACGTCCGCGACGCCCTGGTTGTCGTCGGCGTGCAGCGAGTCCACGCCCGGCACCCGCAGGTGCGAGCCGATGGTCACCACCGAGGCGCGCTCGGCCAGCTGTTCCAGCTCGGACTCGTCGATGTCAGGGCTGATGAGGACGAGGGTCTCGCACCTGTCGCTGAGCAAGGACTCGACGGCCTTGCGAGCCGAGCGGCTCTGGGTGGTGGCGCTGAGCAGCAGGTCGTAGCCCCTGTGCTCGGCCGAGCGGTAGAGGTTCTCGATCACTTCCGCGTGGAAGTGCTGGTGGGCCGCGAAGGTCACGCCCAGGAGCCGGGACCGGCGCCGACGCAGCCGGCTGGCCCGTTGGTCCGGCTGGTACCCGAGGCGCTTCGCGGTTTCGACGATGTGCGCCCGGGTCTTCTCCGACACGCCGGGTTGCCCGCCCAGAGCGACGGAAGCGGACGAGACCGACGTGCCCGCAGCTCTGGCCACGTCGACGATCGTGGTCTTCCCGTTCCTCTCGGGCATCACACCCGCCTTCCGACTCGAGCCCGGCGTTCCCTCCGCGCCTCAACCTATCGCAACAGCCACCGAATCATGTCTTGACATAAAGACCACCCACTCCTTAGTGTCAGCCATCACAGCGAACCGAAACGTTTCGGCTCAGCGGGCCACATCCGGTGCGAGCGCACGAGAGCTCGCGCCGGACAGCTCTCCTCAGCGCCCACGAGCCTCCGAGCTCCCCGAGCGAAGAAGGGCACGCACTCCATGTCGAAGCAGCCACTGTCAGTCGCCGTCATCGGAGCCGGGCTGGCCGGACGCAGCCACGCCGCCGGATACCGCCAGGTCAACACCGTCTTCGGCGAAGGGCTTCCGCCGGTCCGGCTGGCCGCGATCGCCGACGCCAACACCGACCTCGCCGAAGACGCCGCGCGCCGCTACGGCTACGATAAAGCCGTCTCCAGCTGGGAGGAGATCGTCGACGACCCCGCGATCGACGCGGTGAGCATCGTCGTCGACAACGCCCTGCACCGGCAGGTCGCCGAAGCGCTGATCAACGCGGGCAAGCACGTGCTCTGCGAGAAGCCGCTGGCCAGCACGATCGCCGATGCCGAGGCGATGGTCGCCGCCGAGGAGACCACCGACGTCGTGACCGCCGTCGGCTACAGCTATCGCCGCACGCCGGCCATCGCCGCCATCCGCGACCACGTCCAGACCGGCGAGCTCGGCGAGATGACGCTGTTCAACGGCCGGTACTGGGCGGACTACGCCGCCGATCCCCGCACTCCGCTCGCCTGGCGCTACAAGGGAGGTCCCGGCACCGGCGCGCTCGGCGACATCGGTGCGCACCTCATCGACCTCGCCGAGCACATCTGCGGACCGATCGAGTCGATCGCGGGCGCTGCCCTGTCGACCCAGGTCCCGAAGCGCCCGGTTCCACTCGGCCCCGTCGTCGGGCACGCCCCGGCCCCGGTCGGCGACGAGGTCGGCGAGGTCGAGAACGAGGACACCGCCGTGTTCACCGCGCGGTTCTCCTCCGGGCTCACGGGCTCGTTCTCGGTGTCGCGCACCGCGTTCGGCATGCCCAACGGACTCGCCTTCGACGCCCACGGGCTCTCCGGCCGCGCCTCCTTCGACTGGCACCGCCCGGCCGAGTACTTCTTCGACGACACCCAGCCGGAGTCCCGCACGCGGGGCGCGCGCCAGGTCATCGCAGGCCCGCAGCTGCCCTACTTCGCAGGCGGATACCCGACGCAGGCTCCGGGCAACGGCGGCGGCAACGCCGAGACCTTCATCTACCAGTGCCGAGCGTTCCTCGACCAGATCGTCGGCACGCCCGAACCGCTGCCCGCCTGCGCGAGCTTCGCCGACGCCCTGCACACCATGCGCGTCATCGAAGCCATCGTCGCCAGCGACCGGACCGGTACGTCGATCGACGTGGCCTGACCTGCAACTCGAGACAGGAGGACTCCCACCGTGCCGCTGAAACTCGGCGCCTACACCGCCTGCCTGCACGACCGGCCACTCGCCGAGGCCCTCGACGTGCTCCGCGCCCACGGACTCACCTCGGCCGAGGTCAACACCGGTGGCTTCCTGCCCGCACCGCACTGCCCGGTCGACCTGCTGCTGTCCTCCGAGCGGGCCAGGGCCGACTACCTGGCCGCCTTCGCCGAGCGGGGCGTGGAGCTCACCGGGCTCAACTGCAACGGCAACCCGCTCAGCCCGCTGCCCGGCACCGGTGCGAAGCACGCCGACGACCTCCGGCGCACCATCGAACTCGCAGGCCTGCTCGGCATTCGCACCGTCGTGACGATGTCCGGCACTCCGGGATCGGACCCCCACGCGAAGTACCCGTCCTGGGTGGTCAACCCGTGGGACGGCGTCCAGATGGACGTGCTGGACTACCAGTGGGGCGTGGCCACCGAGTTCTGGAGCGAGATCGACGCTCTCGCCCGCGCCCACGACGTTCGCGTGGCCATCGAGATGCACCCGCACAACCTCGTGTTCTCCCCGATCACGCTCGAGCAGCTCGTCGAGCGGACCGGCGCGAGCAACCTCGGCGCCGAAATGGACCCCTCCCACCTGATGTGGCAGGGCATGGACGTGGTGGCCTGCATCCGCCACCTCGGCCCGCTGGTCTTGCACGCCGCGGCCAAGGACGCGACGCTGTGCCCCGGCATCGGCGTCCGAGGGGTGCTCGACACCTCCTTCTCCCGCGTACCAGCGGACGCGCCCGCCAAGGTCCCCACCGGCATCGGCACCTGGTGCAACACCTGGCCCGATGACCCGGCCTGGAAGTTCGTCGCCGTCGGCCTCGGCCACGGGATCGCCTACTGGACCGAGTTCCTGGCCGCGCTCGCCGAGGTCGACCCGGACATGCCCGTGAACATCGAGCACGAAGACGCCTCGTACTCCCAACTCGAAGGTCTGGCCCTGGCGGCCAAGAACCTCCACGCGGCCGCGGTGGACCTCTGATCCACCGCCCTCGCTGAGCACCACCAGCACTCATGAGAACACTGTGGACGGTGAATGAGTTGACTCCCCCAGCACTCCACCACGTCTCGCTCGTGGTCCGAAACCTGGACGAGGCGCTCGACTTCTACGTCGGCGCGCTCGGCCTGCGGCAGCGCACCGATCGACCCGACACCGAGGTGCGCGGCGCGTGGCTGGACCTGCGCGACCACCAGCTGCACCTCATCGAAGGCCAGCCGCCACCGGCCCTCGGACAGCACTTCGCGCTGCACGTCGCCGAGCTCGACCCGCTGCGGGAGCGACTCGTCGGTCTCGGCGTGGAGGTCTCCGAACCCGTCCCGGTGGGGCGTGCCCGGCAGTCGTTCTTGCAGGACCCCTCCGGCAACCACGTCGAACTGCACGAATCCGCACGTTGAACAGCACTCAGCACCCCGCACAGCCCGGTTTCACCCGAGGAGCGAGATGACCAGCCCCACCCAACACCCGCGCCGTGCCGACGAGCTGCGGCTGGCCACCATCGGAGCGGGACGCATCGGCGCCAACCACGCGGAACTGGTGGCACGCCGGATTCCCGGCGCACGCCTCGCGGCCGTGGCCGATCCCGTCCCGGAGGCGGCCCAACGACTCGCCGCCCAGCTCGACGCCGAAGCGATGACCACCGAGGAGGTGCTCCAGAACCCCGGCATCGACGGGGTCCTGATCACCGCTCCTGCGCGCGCCCACACCGAGCTCGTCGTCGCCGCCGCGGCCGCGGGAAAGCACGTGTTCTGCGAGAAGCCGATGGCGGTTTCGCTACCCGATGCCGATCGCGCGATCAGGGCCACCGAGGACGCCGGGGTGATCTTGCAGGTCGGCTTCAACCGCCGCTTCGCCCCCGGTTTCGCGGCCGCCCGCGACACCGTCGTCCGCGGCAAGGTCGGGACCCCGCAGATCCTGCGCTCGCTCACGCGCGATCCCGGCCCGTTCCTCGGGGACCCGACGCGGATCCCGCAGTGGACCATCTTCCTGGAAACCCTGATCCACGACTTCGACGCCCTGTGCTGGCTGAACCCGGGTTCCGCACCCCTGCAGGTGCACGCCTTCGCCGACGCGCTGGTCTCCCCCGAAGCGAAAGCCGCCGGCCACCTGGACACCGCGGTGGTGAGCATCCGATTCGACAACGGCGCCATCGCCACCGCCGATGCGAACTTCTCCGCCGCGTACGGCTACGACGTGCGCGCTGAAGCCTTCGGCTCGGCGGGAATGGTCACCACCGGCAGTTGCCGCGCCACCGACATGACGCTCCACGACGCCGCGGGCATCCACGCCGAAACCTCCCGGCGCGACACCGACCTCCTGCGCGACGCGTACCTCGCCGAACTGCAGGCCTTCGCCGACGCGATCCGACACGGCGACCCCATCGGCCCCACCGGTGCCGAGGCGCGCACCGCGTTGTCGATCGCTGCGGCCGCCATCCGCAGCATCGAGACCGGCGCACCGATCGCGATCTCTGACGTCTCCCCCGCCCTCGACGGAGCAGCCTCATGACCTACACCCTCGCCGCCTGCGCGGAGATGCTCCACACCGACCTCCCGCTGACCGACCGAGTCCGCAAGATCGCCGACCGCGGAATGCAGGTCGAGATCTGGAACTGGGTCGACAAGGACATCGACGAACTCGCCGCCACCGGCGCCACCTTCTCCTCGATGACCGGATACATCACCGGAAACCTCACCGAACGCGACGGCATCACCGCGCTGCTCGACAGCGCGGCCAAGTCCCTGGACGTCGCCGACACGCTCGCGTGCCCGCGCCTGAACCTGCACGGAACCGGGCTCGGCGAGGGAGGTCGTCCCGTGCGCCCGGTGGAGGTCGTCACCCCGGCGATGTGGCTCACCGCGGCCGAGACCTTGAACGAGCTCGCTGAACTGGGCAAACAAGCCGACCGCGTGTTCACCCTCGAGAACCTCAACCTCGCCGTCGACCACCCCGGCACGCCGTTCGCCCGCGCCGAGGACACCTTGGCCCTGGTGCGCGCGGTCGACAGCCGGCACCTGCGGATGAACCTCGACCTCTACCACGCCCAGATCGGGGAGGGAAACCTCATCCAGCTGGTGCACGAGGCGCTCCCCCACGTCGGCGAGATCCAGGTCGCCGACGTCCCCGGCCGATGTGAACCCGGCACCGGCGAGATCAACTACCCCGCCATCGCGCGAGCGCTGCGCGACCTGAACTACAGCGGCGTCGTCGCCCTGGAGGGATGGGCGAAGCACGACCCGGACCAGGCGCTCGATTCCTTCGTCGCCGCGTTCGCGGGCTGACTGCCGACCAGACCTCCTGCCCACGTCCTCGACCGACCACGACCGTCCGATCCCGATCGCTCAACGAGGAGCAGTCGTCATGACGAGACGAACCACCGACTCCCCACCGATCGCACTCCCACCCGACGCACGAAGCGCCCCCTCCCGGCGGCTCGGCCTGATCGCCGTGATCGTCACCTTCGGGGGCCTGCTGTTCGGCTACGACACCGGCGTCGTCAACGGTGCCCTCGACCCGCTCACCGCAGACCTGGGGCTCACGCCCTTCACCGAGGGGATCGTCGTCAGCAACCTCGTGTTCGGCGCCGCCTTCGGCGCCGTGGTCGGCGGGGTGCTGTCGGATCGCTACGGCCGCCGCCACAACATCCTGCTCCTCTCGCTGGTGTTCATGGTCGGCACGCTCGGGTGCGTGCTGGCCCCGAGCTGGCAGGTCCTCGCCCTGTTCCGGTTCATCCTCGGGCTCGCCGTCGGGGGCGCCTCGGCGACGGTCCCGGTCTACCTCGCCGAGGTCGCACCGGTCGAACGCCGCGGCGGCATCGTCACCCGCAACGAGTTGATGATCGTGGTGGGCCAGTTCTCCGCCTTCGTCGTCAACGCGATCATCTTCAGCGCGTGGAACGACGTCGCCGGAATCTGGCGCGTCATGCTCCTCGTAGCGGTGTTGCCGGCGATCGTGCTGTTCTTCGGCATGCTCCGGCTGCCGGAGAGCCCGCGCTGGCTGGTGGCCCGAGGACGCGAGGACGAAGCACTGGCCGTGCTGCTGCAGGTTCGCAGCCCCGAACGCGCGCACGCCGAAATGGCCGAAGTGCACCGCCTCGCCGAAGAGGAGCGCAACGCCAAGACCGCTGGCACCGTGGACCTCGGCGTGCGCTGGGTGCGGGTGCTGATCCTCATCGGAGCCGGTCTCGGAATCTGCCAGCAGTTCACCGGCATCAACTCCGTCATGTACTACGGCACGCAGCTGCTCGGCGATGCCGGCTTCTCCGCCAACTCGGCCATCATCGCGAACACGCTCAACGGTGCCTTCAGCGTCATCGGCGTAGCGGTGGGGCTGTCCGTGATGAACAAGATCAAGCGACGCACCATGCTGCTCGGCGGATTCGCGCTGACCACCACGTTCCACCTGCTCGTCGGCCTGTCCGCCCTGCTCATGCCGGAAGGAGACGCCAAGGCGTGGTTCGTCCTCGCCTTCGTCGTGCTGTTCGTCTTCTCCATGCAGTCGACCATCGGCCCGCTGGTCTGGCTCATCCTCTCGGAGATGTTCCCGCTGAAGATCCGAAGCCTTGCCATCGGCATCAGCATCTTCGTGCTCTGGATCGCCAACGCCCTGGTCGCCCTCGGCTTCCCGCCGATCGTGGAGGCCGTCGGCATCTCCAACGCCTTCTTCGCGTTCGCCGTCTTCGGCGCGCTGGCGATCACCTTCATCGCCACGTGCGTGCCGGAAACCAAGGACCGCTCCCTCGAAGAACTCGAGAGCGACTTCCGCGCCCGCTACGCCTGACCTGCCACGGCTGACCGTTCGCGAAGGCGCCTCCGCCGGACCGGCGCCTTCGCGAACAGCCGCGCCACCGGGCTCACGGCTCGCACCGGCGGACCCGGCTGGCCGCGGGCCCGCGCCGCCCCCTCAGACCGTGCGCCGGTCCTGCACCTTCCCGGTGATGCCGTGGATGACCACTGCGCCACCACCGCCGTGGCGGAGCTGGGAACACGCTTCGTCGATCGCGTCGCATTGCCGCGACACGTGGAACTCCGCACCGGCACCGGTGACCTTCCAGCCACCCCCACGCTGAACCGGCACGACGTGACATTCCCCCGCTTCGTGCTGACCGCCGGTAGACACGAATCTCGCTCCCCCTCGTCGGGTCCGCTTCCACCGCCGTCATTCCCGGCCGCAGCCCGCCGCAAACTCCTGACAGCGCGTGAGATGGCACTCACCGTGGCGTTGTCGCTTGAGCACGAACACAAAGGAGAGGCTTTCCACGGGCTCCTACTGGTGGAAACGCTCTTGCCCGCCGAGACGGTGGATTCGACCCACGATCTCTTGATCTCAGCGCTCCCGCGCCGCTGCTTACGCAGGTCAGGAGCACACCGGCAGCTAGCCGGGCACAAACGACGTGACTCCCCGCACGAGAGGGAACGAGTTCCGTTTCAGCGGAGCGCCTGGTGCGGATCGCTTCATCGAGGTGCACCAAGAAGAGTTGAAGTGCCGCAACCATCGGCTGCTCATCCGGAAATGCAAGCTCCCCGTCGCGCTCCATCTTCCGCAGACGTTGCGCCACCCTGGACTCACCTGAAGCCGGAGCGGGGCATCGAGATCGACATCTCGCCAGGATCGAATCTCGACCTAACCTTCAGGTGAGGTTCGCACTTGCTCATCGCTGAGCCTGAACAAGAACTCCTCGAAGACGCTTTGGTCATCCGTCATGATGAATTCATGATGTCCCGTCTCTCAGCGCGCGGGTCTTTTTCGCGGCGAGGCGCTCCGCTCGACCAGGCACGGCGACGCGGAGCGCCTCGCTGCGTTGTTCTACCGCCCCCGACCCACGCGCGGGCACGGATCGGAACAACCACAGGGCCCACCCCCACCAGGCCCTGCCATACGAGGATGGAACGTCACTGGGAATCCTCGCACGGAGGAATTTAGACCTGGTGGGCAAAAGACACACAGTTGCGTTACCCACCATCGTGATGCCAGAGGCTTGCTGAACAGATCGCGCTGATCACCCGAGTGGCTTCGTCACCAACAGCAGAGGCCGGTCGCGGTCGCGCCGCCGCAGGCGATGCCCTGATCGACTGGCCAGCAAGCACCCCGTTCGACACCGTGGAGGCAGCGCCGCCCGGTACGGAATCGGTGCGCCGCGCATCGGACCGGTACGGCGATGGAGGCAAGCATGCGAATGCTCTTGACGGTCTCGATCGACACGGAGAAGGGCAACCAGGCATTCCGCGACGGCACGCTGCAGAAACTCATGCAGTGGGCCCGAGACGAGTTGAAACCGGAAGCTGCGTTCTTCAGCCCGTCAAACGGCAAACGCACCGCACACTTCGTCTTCGACATGCAGGACGCCTCCCGACTCCCCGCGATCGCCGAACCATTCTTCGAAACCGTCGGAGCCCACATCGAACTCGCGCCGGCCATGGACTTCAACGACATGCAGACCGGAGTCCAACGAGCCCAAGAGGCGTTGAAGAACTTCCAGTGACGCCGCCAAGACCGGGTCCCGGCCGCGCGCCAAGCCCTCATCAAGAGGGCACCAGGAGCAGGAAACGGCCGATCTCCAGCCGCGGTGATATCAACTGTCGCGACCCGTCAACACGCTGTCGGAGACCCGGCGGCAACCTCAACCCGCGGGACCTGGTCCTTCGCAACTAACCCCGCGCACGGTCGCAGACTTGGAATCCGACGAGGCCGAGCCCGCAGAGTGGCAACGACTGGTGGATCCGTGGATCACCAACGAGCACCGTCGCGGCCTCGGCGAAACCAACAAGGCCGCGACGGCCGGACAGATGGAACTCTTCCCACTCAACCCGGACGACATCTCGGTGCCCTCGCCCGGCTCCGGTGATGAAGGCGACCTTGCCTTCGAGCTCGGCACCGTTGTCCGCTGGAGTCGCTGACCGAGCTGCGAGCGCGCGAGTCCGGTCAGCTCTCCTGGAGTTCGCGGCGCAGCTTCACCGCGAGCACGGAGTCGTCGAGAGCGGCGTCCGCCCAGCCCAGGACCGCGCCCGCGGGCACGTCGTTCACCAACCTGCAGCCGTGCGCCAGGCCGATCGGCAGGGCTTCAGCGGCCAGCGAAGCGCGGGCAGGAGCGAGCTTGCCGTAGACCATGAAGCCGCCCTCGCCGTCGAGCACCTCACCGGCCCGCAAGTCGCGCTTGGCCACGGCCACGACGTCACCGCGGAAAGCCTCGGGCGCACCGGTGGGTTCACCGCGCAGCACCGCGGAGGCGATGGAGACACCCAGTTCGAGACCGATCATGTGGTACGGGCGGTACAGCGCCCCGTAGCGGCCGGTGGGATCGGTGCGCACCCCGTACTCGGCGAAGCACTGGACGGCGTAGTCGGTGCGCGCCTCGAAGGTGACGTAGACGCCCCACCGCAGGTCGCGGTCGACCTCCGTCCCATCGCGGTTCAGGCTGGAGATCACTTCGACCGTGCCGCGCTGGGTCAGCGAACCGCCCAGCTCCCTCGGCCGCAGCGCGGTGGCCAGATCCTCGACATCGACCGGCGGGAAGAGCAGGCCCTCGTCCTGCGGCTGGAGGCCCGTGCCGTTGGCCACGGCGGCCATCTCGATGGCCGACTTGGTTCCGTCGAGGAACGAGTTGAACATCTTGGGGTTGTAGTCGCCGCTGGCCAGCTGCTCGGCGGTGAAGCCGTAGTGGTCCCAGACCGTGTCCGGGGTCGAGCTGCTGTACTCCGGCAGGTGCTTGGTGCCCTTGCCGGCCGCGACCACGTCGAATCCGACCGTGCGGCACCAGTCGACGAGCTCGCAGATCAACGCGGGCTGGTCGCCGTAGGCCATCGTGTAGACGACTCCGGCCCGGCGGGCGCGTTCGGCCAGCAACGGCCCGACCAGGCAGTCCGCCTCGACGTTGACCATGACGACGTGCCGCCCGGCGTCGATGGCGCGGACGGCGTGGTAGCTGCCGACGATCGGATCGCCGGTGATCTCGAGGACCACCTCGAGACCGGGGACGTCGATGAGCTCGTCCGCGCTGTCGGACACGTGCGTGCCGCCGGTGCGCAGCGCCTCGCCGAAGGACGACGCGGCGTACCGCTCAGGCGGCCAGCCGGTCCGCGCGAGCGCAGCGCGGGCGCGGTCAGGGCTGAGATCCGCGACGCCCACCACGTGCAGACCCGGGACGTGCAGTGCCTGGGTGAGGAACATCGAGGAGAACTTCCCGGCCCCGATGACGCCAACTCTGATCGGCCCCGACTCCCGGTGCCGCTCGACCAGCAGACGGTGGAGGTTCACCTGCGCTCCCCTGCGAATACGGCGATCAAGCGAATCTAGCGACGTGACAGCGCGAAACCCAACGCGTTGGACCGGCCGTCGGGTGGGGCCTTCTCAGGTGCATCTCATCGAAAGCCCTCCGTCGACGGGCAAGCAAACCCCGTTGATGTAGGCGGATTCGTCGGACGCGAGGAACAGTGCAGCCGAGGCGACGTCCCACGGCGTCCCCATCCGGCCGGTCGGGCTGGCGGCATTCCGGTCGTCGAGCGCGGCTCGCGCATCGGCGCTTCCGGAAATCACCTGCTGGGCGACCAGAGGCGTGTCGATCAGACCCGGGACCACCGCGTTGACGCGGATCCCGTCGGCTGCGTGCCGCAGGGCCAGTGCGACGGTGAGCTGGTTGACCGCGGCTTTGGCCGCGCTGTAGCTCGGGTAGGGGTATCCCGTGTCGCGGATGGCCGCGATCGACGAGATGTTGACGACCGCACCCCGGCCTGCCTCGACCATGCGGGGCAGGACGTGCTTGCAGGTCAGGAACGCACCGGTCACGTTGACCGAGAAGACTTCCTGCCAGGTCCGCACGTCGAGCTCGGCGAGGTCGCCGGTGCGCGCGAGGCCCACGTTGTTGTGCAGCACCGAGGGCGTGCCGAGTTGTCGTTCGGCGTCGGCGACCGCTGCGACGACCTGGTCTTCGGAGGTGATGTCGGCCTCGATCGCGACAGCGACACCGCCTTCGTCGCGGATCGCGCTGGCGGTGCGCTCGGCTTCCTCCGGGTTGACGTCGATCGCGGCAACACCGGCTCCTTCACGTGCGAAGGTCAGCGCTGCGGCTTTTCCGTTGCTCATCCCCGCGCCGCTGGAACCAGCACCGAAGACGAGCGCGACCTTCCCGGCCAACCGGTTGCCCATGATCCACATCCTCGTGCTCTTCCGCGCTCAACGGTCCGGAGGTGACGGTCATCAGGTTCGCCAGCGTCCAGCGCCGCGGAACCGAGTATTCGCACCCCCACCGCGTCGCCGACACCACGCCTCGTCGAGACCTTGCCGCGAATCTTCCTCCCGCTGTAGAAAATCCCTCATCAACGCCATAACACGGATGCCGGAGCGCGACCGCCCCGAACGACGGCGATCACCACATCGGAGAGGAGCAGTGCGGACCACGAGCCCGCACGCACGGGACATGAGCGGTAGTGATCTGCAACGGATGGTCGACGCCTTGGCCGAGAAGATCGGCCGGTCGGTCGCGATCAACGATCCTTCGGTTCACCTGATGTGCGCGAGCAGGCACTACGGCGACGAGGACGGGGTGCGCGTCCACGCGGTGCTGCAGCGCGACGGCGGCAGCGCGGTCATCGGGCACCTGCTCGCGCAAGGCATCACCGGGTGGACCAGGCCCGGCGTCATCCCGGCCCGGCCAGACCTGCACATGCGCGCTCGCCTGTGCAAGCCGATCCGGTGCCGCAGCGAGCTTCTCGGCCTGCTGATGGTGATCGACCCGGACACGCTCACCGAAGCCGACCTCCGAACCATCGAGGATTCCGCCGCTGCGATCGGGGCGCTGCTGTACCGGGACTTCGTCACCGAAGACGCCCAGCGCGTCGCGGCGGAAACAGCTGTGCTGGAACTGCTCTGCGGCACGGCGGAGCAACGAACGGCCGCACAGCAGGCGCTGAGCAGGCAGGAACGGCTCCGCAGCGGACACCACGCGACCGTCACCGTCGCGGACGTCGTCGCGCCGGAGAAGGACAACGCGCAGATCGAGGTGGCCCTTCGGGTCGCGCTCGAGGCCGTCGCGCGCAACCGATTCGACGAAATCGTCTTCGCCGTCGAGGGAAACCACGGTTTCCTGCTGCAGAGCGCACCGGCGCCGAAGGAACACCTGCGGGAGCAAGGCGCGGTGGTCGCCAAGCAGGTCCGCGAGATCCTCGGCGAGTCGGCACGGTGCGTCGTCGGGATCGGGACCACTGCTGACGGCCTGGCCGACGCGTGGATCTCGCGGGAACAAGCCTCCACGGCCTCGCGCAGCGCGCGAACGTTGCCCGGTTCAGCCGACGTCGTGCTCTGGGAGGAGCTCGGGGTGTACGCGACGCTGCTGGAGATCCCGGAGGAACGGCTCACTCCCCTGCTGCTCCCGGCAGCGCTCACCCGGCTCATCGCGAACGATCCGCACGGACGGCTGGTCAACACCCTCGCGGTCTACCTGGACAACGCCGGTTCCGGGCCGGATGCGGCCGCGGCACTGCACATCCACCGGACCTCGCTGTACTACCGGCTGAACCAGATCGAGCAGATCACCGGGCTCAGCCTCAGCGACGGTGGCAACCGCCTGGCCCTGCATCTCGGCGTGCGGATGATGGCCTTGCTCGACGACCCGAGCTGAGTGCTGCGACCTGCGATTTCCTACAACGGGAGGAAGGCATCGGGCGAGACTTCGACACCAGGAGGTCGTGACGCGCACGACGCCGGAACATACTCCCTGCACACCTGGGCCGAGGGCGGAGCACGCTCTGCCCAGCCGCGGTTCGACCGGCCACGAAGGAGTAGCCATGTCCACCACCGCCGCCCCGTCGGCCTCGGTGCCGAGATCGCGAATCGCGGCCGCTACCTTCATCGGCACCGCCATCGAGTTCTACGACTTCTACATCTACGGCACCGCTGCCGCGCTCGTTCTCGGGAAGCTGTTCTTCCCCACGTTCTCGGCGCTGGCCGGGACGTTGGCCGCGTTCGCCACGTTCGGCGTCGGGTTCGTGGCTCGACCCGTGGGTGCGGTGGTGTTCGGCCACTTCGGCGACCGGATCGGGCGCAAGACGATGCTGATCGTCTCCCTGCTGACGATGGGCACCGGCACCGTCGCGATCGGCTTGCTGCCCACCTACGAAACGATCGGGATCGCCGCCCCGGTGCTGCTGGTGCTGTGCCGGTTCTTGCAGGGTTTCGGTCTCGGCGGCGAATGGGGTGGTGCGGTCCTGCTGGCCACCGAGTACGCCCCGGAGAACCGCCGCGGGCTGTGGTCCAGCTTCCCGCAGGTCGGGCCGGCGGTCGGGTTCGTCGTCGCAGGAACGGCATTCCTGCTGCTGGGCGGCACGCTCTCGGATGCGGCGTTCGAATCCTGGGGCTGGCGGGTGCCGTTCCTGGCCAGCGCGCTGCTGCTCGTCGTCGGCTACTACGTCCGGATGAAGATCGCCGAGACGCCGGTGTTCGAGAAGGCCATGCGCGAGCACGACAAGTCCAAGGCCCCGATCGTCGAGGTGATCCGGCGCCAGCCGCGCACCCTGATGCTGGCCACCTGCTCGTTCATCCTCGCGCACACGCTGTTCTACACGATCACCACGTTCTCGCTCTCCTACGGCACCGAGGTGCTCGACCTCGACAAGAACATGCTGATCGTCTGCGCCATGATCGCCGCAGCGGTGATGGGCGTCGCCACCCCGCTCTTCGCCGCCCTGTCCGACCGGACGGGCCGCCGCCGGGTGTGCCTGGGCGCGGCAGTTCTCGCCATCGCGTGGGCGTTCCCGCTGTTCGCACTGATCAACACCGGCAACCCGCTGCTCATCGCCCTCGGCATGTCGGTCGGCATGATCGCGTTCGCCGCGCTGTTCGCACCGATGGGCGCCTTCCTGCCGGAACTGTTCGCCACGCGGTACCGGTACACCGGGTCCTCGGTCGCCTACAACGCCAGCAGCATCGTCGGCGGCGGCCTGAGCCCCATCCTGGCCACCCAGATGATCGCCTCGACCGGTTCGTCCGTCCCGATCTCGGCCTACCTCGTGCTGATCGCCCTGATCTGCGCCGTGTGCGTGTGGTTCATGCGCGAAACCCACACCGCCGACCTGACCAGCGACCCCGCCGACAGCCGGGCGTAACGACCCGCCGGTCGCACCGAAGGCGGGCCGCCGCCGGGCACCCGCCGCGGGCGGCAGGCCAGCGGCCCGGTCAGGCCCACTGCAGGCGGTCGGACAGTCCCGCAGCGGCGAAGGCGGCCACCAGGTGGTCGCGACCCTCGGTGAAGTGGGCCCAGCCCTCGAAGTGGACCGGAACCACCCGGCGAGCGCGGAGAATCGCGGCCGCCTCGGCGGTCTGGGCGCTGTCCAGGACGATCGGCTGGCCGTCGAAGAGGGCGGAGAAGCGGGGAGCGCCTGCGAACAGGACCGCGGTGTCGATCGGGGCGAATTGCGCGGCGATCCGCTCGACCGCGTCGAGCGAGGCGTTGTCGCCGCTGACGTAGACCGTGGGAAGGCCGTCTCCGGTCAGCACGAAACCAACGACTTGGCCGGTGATCGGCTCGACGTCTTCGCGGTTGCCGGGGCCGTGGATGGCGGGCACGCCGGTCACCGTGATCGTGCCCCCGCCGGGCCGCTCCAGCTCGACGGACTCCCAATCGGCCAGTCCCCGGGCCTTGTCCCCCAGGCGCTCGCCGCCGCCGGGCGTGGTCAGGGTGAGGGGCACGTCGTCGAGCAGAGCGCGGCCGGAGTGGTCGAGGTTGTCGTCGTGCTCGTCGTGGGAGAGCAGCACCACGTCGATGGGACCGAGGTCGGCGGGGGCGCCGGCGGAGGGAGTGGTCTTGGTCAGGAACCTGCCGTCGGGACGGGGGTAGTCGCCGGGACCGTCGAAGGTCGGGTCGGTCAACCACCGCAGACCGCCGTACTCGAACAGGGCGGTCGGGCCCCCGACAGCGCGCACGGGGATCTGATCGGTGGACCTGGGGGCAGCAGACACGGACCGGCACCTCACGTTTCCTGGTTGGTTTATCCGTGACACCACGCTAGCCCATTCTCACGGATTGAGGCAACTCGTACCATGAGACACCTAGCGGAGGCCGCGACCAGATCGGGTTTCGTGACCAGCGGGTGGCGGGAACACCCAAATGAGTCGGTGGGTGCTGACCCCCGCCTGTGAAGGTTGGTGGAACGCGGCGATGAACGGTGACCCGTTGGACAGGCACGTGCGCGACCGCACCGCGGGGCGGCTCGGCACGGTGGACGCGATGGCCGGCTACCTCGACGACGTGCGCACGGCCGCGCGGGCGATGGAGATCGAACTGGACACAGCCCGCCTGGACCGGCGGCGGATGACCGTCGAGATCGTGGTCAGCGGCGCTCCGGAGATGAGGGTGGAGTGGACGCCGTACCTCGGTTGGAGCTTCACCGAGGGAGGCCGCCACTACTACCGCGTCGGGCAGGAAGCCGACGCCGCTTCGCTGCTCCCCGATCCGGACGAGGCCGCGGGGTGGTTGGGCGTGCTCGCCACCGGAGACCGCACCGGCCACGTCGAGCAGCCGATGCCCCTGGATCCCGATGACGCCGCCCTCGTCGAGCGCTTGGCGACCTTCGGGCAGGGAAGCGATCCGCACAACCCAGGCGACGACCACCCGTAGGTGAGGCCATGCCGGAACTGCCCGACGTCGAGGGGTTTCGCCGCGTGGTCGCCGACCACGTCGTGGGCTCGAAAGTTGCCTCGGTGCGCGTGCTCGACGCGGGCGTCGTGCGCACCTCGCCGGAGGAGTTCGCACGTAACCTGCAGGGCCGGGTGATCGCCGAGCCGAGCAGGTGCGGCAAGTGGCTTCGCGTTCCGACCCGCAACCGGTCCGGTTACCCGCAGCTGCTGGCCCATTTCGGCATGACCGGCGCCTTCGTGTGGACCCCGGGCGAGCAAGCCGATCACCGGCACGACCGCGTCGTCTTCGAGTTCCGCGACGGTGCGTTGCGCTACCGGGACATGCGCAAGCTCACCGGACTTCGGTTGGCGACCGAGCCCTCCGAGGTCGAGGAACTGCTCGGGGACCTGGGCCCCGACGCCGCCGGTGTGAGCCGCCGCGACCTGCGCGCGAGGCTCACGCGCACGGCACGCCGGATCAAACCCGCGCTGATGGACCAGACGGTCGTGGCAGGCCTGGGCAACCTGTGCGTGGACGAGATCCTGTGGCGCTCGCGGCTGGCTCCGACGCTGAGCACCACTGACCTCGACGCGGCGCACTGGGCGAGACTGCACGCTCGACTGGGCTCGGTGCTGCGCAGCTCGTCGCGCGTCGGGCACGTTCCCGACCGCCCGTCCTGGCTGACCGGACACCGCGACGAGCACGACGCCCGGTGCCCGCGGTGTTCGACACCTCTGACCCGGAGCAAGATCGGAGGGCGCAGCACCGTCTGGTGCCCCCGTTGCCAGCCGTCCTGACGCGCTGAACTCTCGGAACCGGGAGTCAGGACGAGCGAGCAACCGCTACAGGCTGAAGGCGACCGAACGCAGGATCAGCACGACCACGAACACGGCGGTGAAGGCCAGGTCGATCGAGATCTCGCCGACGCGCACCGGCCGCAACACCCGCCGCACCGGCGCGATCACCGGCTCGGTCCCGGCGTGGGTCAGCGCGCGAGCACGCCTCACCCAGGGCGGCCCCTCGGTCGCTGCCCGAGCCCAATCCAGCACCATCCGAGCGATGAGCAGCAGCAGGTACGCCGTCAGGACGTACCCCAGCACGGTGCCGATGAGGCTCATGGCGAACTCCTCCGATGCTCGTCGATCCGGCTTGCTGCAGTATCAACGAATCACCCGCGCAGGAAGTGCCGACGCCCCGACCGGCGGCACGTTCATCTGACCCACAACCTCCCGCACCAACCGCGTCGCGACCCAGACGGTCACCGGGACGGGTCGACGAGCACCTTCATCTTCTCGCCCCGGTGGAGCGCTTCGAAGCCTTCCGCGACGACGTCGCCGATCGCGATGGACTCCACCCAACCCGTGGTGTCGTACTTGCCCTCGGCCATCAAGGCGATGACCGCTTCGAAATCCGAGCCCGTGTAGCACAGCGACCCCTGGATGCGGGATTCGTGCATGACCAGCTCCAGCAGCGAGGTTTCGAGCGGCCTTTCGTAGATGGCGACAGCCACCAGGGGACGTCGGGCGCCGATCGCCCCGAGCGCGGAGCCCACCGCAGCCGCGACCCCGGCCGCATCGAAAGCCGCGTCCGCCATCGCCCCTCGCGTCTCATCGGCGACCAGCGCGGCCACGTCCACCTCCGCGGGATCGGCGGTGCGGGCACCGAGCCGCTCGATCGCCGCGCGCCGCGTCGCCGAAGGCTCGACCACCAGCGTGTTCTCGATTCCCTGCCCCCGCAGGGCTTGGAAGACACCGATGCCGATCGGGCCGGCACCGAACACCAATGCGGTGTCCCCGGGGTTCAGCTCGGCCAGCGTCGTCGCGTGGTAGGCGACCGACATCGGCTCGACCAGCGCGCCCAGCTCCAGCGACACCGAGTCGGGCAACCGGTGCAGCATGTAGTCCGGCACCGTCGTGTACCGGGCCATGCCCCCGTCGGACATCAGCCCGTGAAAGCCGATCTTCTGGCAGATGTTGTAGTGGCCCGCCCCGCACGCAGCGCACTCACCGCACCGGTAGACCGGCTCGACGGCCACCCGGCCCCCTGCTGACCAGCCCGTCACACCGGCGCCGACTTCGCGGATCGTTCCGGAGAACTCATGCCCCATGACCAGTGGCAACGCCTTGTCGGTCAAGGGGTGCGGGGCGCCGTCGGGCACGAAGATCGGTCCCGCGAAGAACTCGTGCAGGTCCGTCCCGCAGATCCCGTTGAACCCGACTTCCACGAGGACCTCGCCGTACCGGGGAGCCGGAACCGGCACCTCCTCGACGCTCAGACCGCGCCGTCCTCGGTAGACCGCTGCCTGCATGGTGTCCGTCATGTCGAATTCCTCTCGTGTCGTCAGCGGTTCCAGCGATCGCCCCAGCCGGCCTGGTAGCTCACGCAGCGACGGTGATGTCCAGATCGCGCAAGAACCGGTACGGTCGGTGGTCGAGCAGGTCGGAGAACCGCTTGCGCAGGCGGGACATCTCCGCGCGCACGGTGATGGTCCTGGTGCGGTCGGCGAACAGGTGCTCAGCGAGCTCGGCGGCGCTGTGGCCCGACCGGTTCGCGGCCAGGTGGACCAGGATGTCGGCGTGCCTGCCGCTGAGCGGATAGGTCCAGGTTCCGCTCTCCCGGTGCACGGTCAGCGTGGGCCGAGCGGAGCCGACGTCGAGCACCAGCCGGGTTCCGGCCACCGACCGCTCCCCTCGTGGACGCAGCAGCACTCCCTCGGGGAGCGGCTCGAGCGAGCAGGTCCCGAACGCGGGCAGCCACACCTGCTCGGCGTCAGCGCGTTCCGGCAGCGCGACGCGGTCGATCGGCGGCAGTCCGGTGGAGACGGCGACCCAACCGTGTCGGTCGGTCACCAACGCCTGCCCGTCGACCTTGGCCAGGAGCGGCGCCGCGATCGCGCGCAGCCGGTCGAGGCGGGTGCGGTGAGCCTCGCGGAGGCGGGCTTCGGCGAGCCCGGCAACGGCGTGCACCAGCGCGAGCGTGCTGGGGTGCACCGTCTCGGCGGGTCCGCTGATGTCGACAGCGCCGAGCAACCGTCCGTCAGCGGCGTCGTGGATGGGTGCTGCGGAGCAGGTCCAGGTGTGGTGGGCGCGGACGAAGTGCTCAGCCGAGTGGATCTGCACGGGCCGGTCCTCGACCAGTGCGGTGCCGATCGCATTGGTGCCGACCGCGTGTTCCGCCCAGCTCGCTCCCTCGACGAAGCCCAGCCGGTCGGCGAGCCGGAACACCCCGGCGTGGCCATCGCGCCACAGAACGCGGCCGTCGGCGTCGACGATGACCACGATATGACCCGCGCTCTGAGCCGCAGGCACCAGCCCGGTGCGCAGCGCGAGCAGCGCCTCGTCCGTGAGACCGCAGGCAGCGCGACGCCGCTCGACCTCGCCTGCGGAAGCCTGCCGGCAGTCGCCGCCTCGGTCCGGGTCGACGCCTTGGGTGCGGGCTCGTCCCCACGACTGGCGGATCAGCGGCCGCGGTGGCACGGGCGGCTGCTGCCCGGACAGCACCGCCTCGTGCACCCGGACCAACGAGCGGGTGTACTGGTGCAGGTCCACCCCGGCGGGCACGGCGGTTTCGAGACGGTCGGTCTTCATCGGCGACTCCTGTCGGTCGGTCTCGCCCGTCGCTCGCGGACCCACCGAACCCGGCAGTCGGAGGACCGCGATGTCCTCACGCCGATCAGCACTGCTGGCGCCGGCCTCCCCGCATCCCTCGGCGGAATTCCCGAGCAGGTCGCCGCGACGTGCCGGGGAGGCCACACCCCACAGCAGACTTTTCGCGCCGGCTCCTCGGCAAGGGTTGCAACGGGTTGCATGTCAGCTCGCCTCCCCCATTCGAAGCGACGGTTGCGGCGTCCATGCAACCTGCTGCAACGCTGGTGAGCGCTCGCGAACGCTCCATACCTTTGGCGTCCCAACGGCGGCGAAGAGGAGCAACATGGCGCTGAACAAGCAGGCACTGCTCGGTGCGTACCGAAAGATGGCCGAGATCCGAGCGTTCGAGGACCGCCTTCACGAGGAGAACGCGACCGGCGACATTCCCGGGTTCATCCACCTCTATTCGGGCCAGGAAGCGATCGCGGTCGGGGTGTGCGAGAACCTCCGCGACACCGACCACATCGGTTCCACCCACCGCGGGCACGGGCACTGCATCGCCAAGGGCTGTGACATCCACGGGATGATGGCCGAGATCTTCGGCAAGGAGGACGGGCTCTGCCGCGGCAAGGGCGGGTCGATGCACATCGCCGACCTGTCGGTGGGCATGCTGGGCGCCAACGCGATCGTCGGTGGCGCACCGTCGTTGGCCATCGGTGCTGCTCTGAGTTCGAAGACGCTGGGCACCGGCGGTGTGGCGGCGTCGTTCACCGGTGACGGCGGCTCGAACCAGGGCACCGTCTTCGAGGCGATGAACATGGCGGTCGTGCTGCAACTGCCGATCGTGTTCGTCATCGAGAACAACGGGTTCGGCGAGGCCACCGGTACCGACTACGCGGTCGGCGCCCCCGACATCGCCGCCCGCGCCGCCTCCTTCGGCATGCCCGGCGTGTCGGTCGACGGAACCGACTTCTTCGAGGTCCACGAGGCGGCCCGGCAGGCGGTCGACCGCGCCCGCGACGGCGGCGGCCCGACCGCCATCGAGGCCAGGGCGCACCGTTGGTTCGGCCACTTCGAGGGCGACGCGCAGCTCTACCGCACGCCCGAGCAGGTCGCGGAACTGCGCCGCACCCAGGACCCGCTGTTGAACTTCCGCGCCAAGGTCGATTCCAGGAAGGCCAGTGCGAAGGAACTCGACTCGATCGAAGAGCAAGCCCGGCTCCGGGTGGACGACGCCGTGGCCAAGGCCCGCGCGGCCGCATACCCGGAGGCCGAAAGCCTGCTGACCGACGTCTACGTGTCGTACTGAGGGAACGGAAATCATGACTTCGTCGAAGAAGACCTACCGCGAAGCGGTCAAGGACGCGCTGGCCCAGGAGATGCAGCGCGACGCCACCGTGGTGCAGATCGGGGAAGATCTGCGTGGGGGCCACGCCGGAACCAATCCGGAGCTGGAAACGAAGAAGATCGAGGCCTTCGGTGGCGTTCTCGGCGTCACCAAGGGCCTGTGGGGCGAGTTCGGTTCGAAGCGGGTCATCGACACCCCGATCACCGAGTCGGCGATCATCGGGATGGCGGCCGGCGCGGCGCTGACCGGTCTGCGGCCGGTCGCCGAGCTGATGTTCATGGACTTCTTCGGCGTCTGCTACGACGCCCTGTACAACCAGGCGGCCAAGTTCCGGTACATGTTCGGAGGCAAGGCGCGCACGCCCCTGGTGGTGCGCGGGATGATCGGCGCCGGGTTCAACGCCGCAGCCCAGCACTCGCAGTCCCCCTACAACGTCTTCGCCGCGGTGCCCGGCCTCAAGGTCGTCGCGCCTTCGAACCCGCACGATGCCAAGGGGTTGCTGATCCAGGCGGTCCGCGACGACGACCCGGTGGTGTTCTGCGAGCACAAGACGCTCTACGACACCAAGGGCGAGGTTCCCGACGAGCCGTTCACGATCCCGTTCGGCGTCGCCCGCTACACCCGCCAGGGCACGGACGTCACGGTGATCGCGTTGTCGGCGATGGTCAACGCCGCCAATGACGCGGCCGACAAGCTCGCCGCCGAGGGGATCTCCGTGGAGGTGGTCGACCCGCGCACGGTCTCGCCGCTGGACGAGGAGGGCGTGCTGGAGTCGGTGGCCGCCACCGGCCGGGTCGTGATCGTCGACGAGTCGGCCGCGCGGTGCGGGTTCGGTCACGACGTCGCTGCGCTGATCGCCACCAAGGCGTTCGGCTCGCTGCGCGCTCCGATCGAACTGGTCACGCCGCCGCACACACCGGTTCCGTTCTCGCCGAAGCTCGAGAACGCCTGGTTGCCCGACGCCGCGCGGATCGAGGACGCGGTGCGCAGGGTGGTGACGGCCTGATCATGAGCGAGATCAACGCGATCGAGGTCCCCAAGTGGGGACTGTCGATGGAGGAGGGCACCGTCACCGTGTGGCGCGTGTCGGAGGGGACCAGCTTCCGCAAGGGCGACCTGCTCTGCGAGGTCGAGACCAGCAAGATCACCAACGAACTGGAGGCGCCGTTCGACGGGCTGCTGCGGCGAATCGTCGCCCAGCCCGGCGAAACGCTGCCGGTGGGCGGGGTTCTTGCGGTGTCGGCGTCCGAAACCGTGTCCGAAGCCGAGATCGAGGAGTTCCTGTCGTCCCGCGGGGCGCACCCAGCACCGGCCGCAGCCCCCACCCAGGAGACGGCCCCGGCAGCGGCTCCCGCTCCGACGGCGGCCCCTACCCCGACGGCGCCTGCCGTCCCGAAGCCGGCGGCGTCGTCGGGCTCCACCCTCGTGCCGGAGTCCCTGCAGGGCCAGACCAGTGGTGAGGTCTTCGCGACCCCACACGCGCTCAAACTGGCGGCGAAGCTCAGCCTCGACCTGGACAAGGTCACCGGCAGCGGCCGTGCCGGTCGGGTGTCGATGCAGGACGTGCACAACGCCATCCGCGCAGCTGGGGGATCAGTCGCCACGCCCCCTCCCCCGGCCCGTTCCGTTCTGCCTGGCCGCACGCTGAAGGACGACAGCGAGGTCGATGCGACCCCGGTCGCCCGCAGGCTGGCCGGCAACCTCGGCATCAACCTGCACGACTGCCGGGCGACGGGTTCGCGCGGGCGGGTCTGCGAGGCCGACGTCCGCGAGGCAGAGCGGAAGTTCGGCTTGGTCACGACGAGCCCCGAGCCCGCGAGCGACGCCGAGTCCCCGGTGGAGTTCGAAACCGTGGCGTTCGACTCGATGCGCAAGGCGATCGGGAAACGACTGCAGGCGTCGAAGCGCGATGCTCCGCACTTCCGGCTCACCGCTGATCTCGAGATCGACGCTCTGCTCGCGTTGCGCAAGCAGATCAACGCCATGGTGCCGTCGGTGAAGCTGTCGGTGAACGACTTCATCGTCAAGGCGTGCGGCGCGGCGTTGCTCCGGGTGCCGGAGGTCAACGTGCAGTTCGACGAGCAGACCCAGTCGGTGCGCCGCTACACATACGCCGACGTCTCCGTGGCGGTCGCCCTGCCCTCGGGCCTGATCACGCCGATCGTCCGCAACACCGACACCCGTTCCCTGGCCTCGGTTTCCGAGGAGGTGCACTCGCTGGTCACCAAGGCCAAGAGCGGCACCCTCGCACCCGAGGAGTTCCAGGGCGGCACGTTCACGGTGTCCAACCTCGGCATGTACGGCGTCCGCGAGTTCGACGCGATCATCAACCCGCCGCAGGCGGCGATCCTCGCGGTCGGTGCGGGAGCCCAGCGACCGGTCGTCGTGAACGGCGAGGTCATCCCGCGCACGATCCTGACAGTCACGCTGTCCTGCGACCACCGGGTGATCGACGGCGCGCTGGGAGCCAGTTTCCTGGCCGAGTTGAAGCGTTTCGTCGAGTCACCGGCCCTGATGCTGGTCTGAGGAGAGCCCATGAGCGAGAAGTACGACGTGCTCGTCATCGGTGCCGGGCCCGGAGGTTACGTGGCAGCGATCCGCGCCGCGCAGCTCGGCCTGCGCACCGCGGTCGTCGAGCGCGACCGGCTCGGCGGGATCTGCCTGAACTGGGGCTGCATCCCCACCAAGGCGCTGCTGCACGGCGCCGACGTCGCCCACACCCTGGCCAACCTCAAGCCGCTGGGTTTCACCGCGACCGGGGTGGATTTCGACGTGGCGGCACTGGTGGAGTTCAGCCGCTCGGTGTCCGAGCGGCTCTCCGGCGGTGTCGGCTACCTGATGCGCAAGAACGGCGTCGATGTCATCACGGGTTCCGCCCGGTTGACGGGCAAGGGCGTCGTCGACGTCGACGGTGCGGAGTACCGCGCCGATCACGTCATCCTGGCCACCGGTGCGCGCCCGCGGCCGGTGCCGGGCGTGATTCCCGACGGCGACCGGGTGTGGACCTACTTCGAAGCGCTGGTGCCCGCGGAACTGCCGAAGTCCCTGCTGGTCGTCGGCTCCGGGGCGATCGGTGTCGAGTTCGCGAGCCTCTACGCCGATCTGGGAAGCGAGGTCACCCTCGTCGAGCTGGCGCCGCAGATCATGCCCGCCGAGGACGTCGAGGTCGCCGACCACGTGCGCACGCGGTTCGAGAAGCGCGGGATGCGCGTGCGCACCTCGACCTCGGTCTCCGACATCGACGTCGGCCCGGACGCGGTGACCGCGACTCTGGACGGCGATGCGATCACCGTCGACCGGGTGCTGGTGGCGGCCGGTGTGCAGGGCAACGTCGAAGGGCTCGGCCTGGAGGAACTCGGCGTCGAGCTGGACGGCGGTTTCGTGCGGACCGACCAGTGGTGCCGCACCAACGTCTTCGGTCTGTACGCGATCGGAGACGTCGCAGGTGCCCCGTGCCTGGCGCACAAGGCCAGCCACGAAGGGGTGCTGTGCGTGGAAAAGCTCGCCGGTGTCGGGCACGTCGCACCGCTCGACCACCACTACGTGCCCGGCTGCACCTACGCCCGCCCACAGGTCGCCAGCCTCGGACTGACCGAAGCGCAGGCCGCGGCCACCGGCCGGGAGCTGCGCGTCGGGCGCTTCGACCTGACCGCATCGGGCAAGGCGCTGGCCCTCGGCGAACCCGAGGGCTTCGTCAAGACGATCTTCGACGCCACCAGCGGCGAACTGCTGGGAGCGCACATGGTCGGCGCCGAGGTCACCGAACAGATCCAGGGCTTCGGCATCGCCCGCTCCCTGGAGGCCACAGCCGATGACCTCGCCGAGGTCGTCTTCGCCCACCCGACCCTGTCGGAGGCCATGCACGAGTCGGTGCTCGCCGCGCTCGGCCGCCCGCTCAACACCTGACGACCTCCGGGTCCGCGGGGCCTGACCCGCCCCGCGGACCCGGATTCCAGCGAGGAAGTAGAACATGACGGTCGCCCCCGAGGGACGCCGGCTGCTGCGCATCGAGGCCCGCAACGCGCGAACACCGATCGAACCGAAGCCGGACTGGATCCGCACCCGCGCCCGGACCGGCCCGCAGTACACCGAGCTCAAAGACCTCGTCCGATGCGAAGGACTGCACACCGTCTGCGAAGAAGCAGGCTGCCCGAACATCTTCGAGTGCTGGGAGGACCGCGAGGCCACCTTCCTCATCGGCGGAGACCAGTGCACCCGCCGCTGCGACTTCTGCCAGATCGACACCGGCAAACCTGCCCGACTGGACCGCGACGAACCGCACCGGGTCGCCGAGAGCGTGCGGACCATGCGCCTGCGCTACGCCACCATCACCGGTGTCGCCCGCGACGACCTCGATGACGGCGGCGCCTGGCTCTACGCCGAAACGGTCCGCCAGATCCACGCGCTCAACCCCGGCACCGGCGTCGAGAACCTCATCCCCGACTTCGACGGCGATCCCGGACTCCTGCAGCAGGTCTTCGACTCCCAACCAGAAGTGCTCGCGCACAACGTCGAGACCGTGCCGCGGATCTTCCGACGAATTCGCCCCGCGTTCCGCTACCAGCGGTCCTTGGACGTGCTCAGCGCCGCGCGGGAGCACGGCCTGGTCACCAAGTCCAACCTCATCCTCGGCATGGGCGAAACCCCGGAGGAAGTGCAGGCCACCATCACCGACCTGCACGAGGCGGGCTGCGACCTCCTCACGATCACCCAGTACCTGCGGCCATCCGCCAGGCACCACCCCGTCGAGCGCTGGGTCACACCTGAGGAGTTCGCCGAGCACTCCCGCTTCGCCACCGACACCGGCTTCGCAGGGGTACTGGCGGGACCGCTGGTGCGGTCCTCCTACCGTGCCGGGCGGCTCTACTCGCAGGCCCTGTCCACCGCCGAGCCGACCGCCGAACTGGCACCGTCCCGACTCCGGCCACGCGCGAACAGCTGAGCGCTCCGGCACGTGCGCGACGCACTGCAAACCGGAGACGCCTCCGCCCGCGGCAGCCGACTATCACCCGTATGGAGCACTCCTGGTGGGGCGAGTGGTTGAGTAGCATCGCCCGCGATCATGATCGATGAAGGGGGAACGATGCCGGAGCGCCAGTTCGGCGAGCACCTCGATACGTCCTCGGATTCGAACGGATCCCGGGATCCCATCGGGTTTTCGAAGAACGACGTCAACATCTCGCTGCCGAACCCGGCACGCATCTACGACTACGGCCTGGGTGGCGACCACAACTTCGCCTCCGACCGGGAGGCCTTCCACAAGCTGCTCGAGGTCGATCCGGACGCGCGAACCGTCGTCCGCTCCAACCGCGCCTTCCTCCGCCGCGCCGTCCGCTTCTGCCTGGACCAGGGCATCACCCAGTTCCTCGACCTCGGGTCGGGTGTTCCGACCGTGGGCAACGTCCACGACGCCGCCCACGAGATGAACCCCGACGCCCGCGTGGTCTACGTGGACAACGAACCGGTCGCCGCCGCGCACACCCGGCGCCTGCTGCAGGACCAGCCCAACACCGCCATCATCCAAGAGGACATGCGCGATCCCGAGGCCGTGCTCAACGCCCCGGAGACGGCGCGGCTGCTCGACTTCTCGCAGCCGGTCGGGCTGATGATGGCCGCGGTGCTGCACTGGGTCGGCGATGACGTCACCGAACTGCTCGCCCGCTACCGCCGCGAACTCGTTCCGGGCAGCGCCGTCGCGATCAGCCACCTCACCGACGAGGACCTCCCGGAGCAGATGCGCAAGGTCGAAGCGATCTTCGACGAAACGAGCACCCCGGTCACCTACCGGCCACGCTCCCGCGCCTCCGAGCTGTTCACCGGATTCGACATCGTCGAACCGGGAGCCGTCTACTGCTCGGAGTGGCGCGCCGAGCCCGAAGAGACCCTCGCCGAACCGCACCGAACCAAGATCTGGGCAGCCGTCGGCATCAAGACCTGAAGCCCCTGGACCGAAGTCGTGTCAGCATCACCGGGCCGCCCCACCACGTGCGGGGAGACACGGTTGACCTCGACCACTTTGCGGCCGGGGCCATCCCTCATCGCGGGTCCACGTCCTCAGGCAGGGCACTACGAATCGCTTCGTGTCGGCTCCGTGCCTGCGATCCGGACAGCTGTCAGGCGGCCCTCGTCACGCCGATAGCACACGGACAACGTGTACTGACCGCCTTCGGCAAGGTTGTTTTGCGCCCACGCAATCGCGTCGTGGACGTCGCACCCTGTGAGTTCGTAGGCGTGGTTCCACCAACCAACTCGTTCCGGAGGAACGTGGACGTTGGGGTAGGGCTGCGACCACAAGTGCACCCGGAAAGCGGGGTGGTCGTCCTCGATCGTCACGTCCCGCTCGTCGACGGGGTTGACCTCCATGATCGCAGCCTCTCTGCGCTACGGCGTGAAGTGCGGGTACTCGAGACTGCTGCTGCACGCGACATCGGCCGTTGCGCTCTGGTCGCCAACGACAGAGACCAGACGGCCCTCCGCGTCGTAGGTCCGCAGCACGAGAATCGTTGCGCCCGCTTCCGCTGGTCAAAGCAGACCGCCGCTGCCGTCAGCGAGGCGCGCCGAATCCTGTGAACAGATAACAGGAAGCTAGCAATCGCTGCTAGCTATTCACTGAACACCGGAGTGCAGGACAACGCCGCATGCGCAAAGCGCCATGCGACCACACAACATCGGGCTATCGATAATGATTGTCGTTTGCGTTAACCTTGATGCTGGCCCAAGGACGGCGCGTTGGTGGCTGTGGCGTGGCGCCACCCTGCCCTGAACACCCGGTGGAGGCTCCGATGGACAACGACAGCCGCGATACCGAGCAACAGGCTCAAACCGGATTCACCGCCGTGCTGTGCGACGACTGCGCCCACGACGACGGTCTCCCGATCCTCGACGCACTCGGCAACAGCGTCCGCCGAAGCCCGCACGGCATCCTCGTCAGGTCCCCGTGCCAGCTCGGGCCCCTGTGGTGCCACACCAGGAAGAACTCACAGCGCACCAACGGCCCGATGCTCCTGCTCCAACCCTGCGACACCGACCGCCAGCCGATCGGGCCGGTCATCACCGTCGGCCCGATCCGCACCCCGAACGACCTCGCCGCCATCGCCCGTTGGCTGGAAACCGCACCGACCTCAGTGACAGGTCTGCCGAAGCGGCTGTTGCAGGCCCTGACCGACCGGCGACGGGCTTCCACGAACTGACCGACCGAGCCGGCGCGGGTCACCAGAACGTCCATTGAGGACGTGTCGGCAGTGGTCGCTTGCGGTGGTCGGCACTCCGGCTGGAGGGCTCAGACCGGTCAGACGTGCGGTGATGCGCTTGGCTTAGGCTGCGCCCAGGACCGAGAGCACCTCCCCGAGCCTTCGATCAGCGACGTAGGCGGGCTTGGGGTCGGCGGAATGCTCGTAGAGCTGGCCAGTCCAGCGCAGCCCCACAAACCTGCCCTTCTGCTCGCGAGTGGGCCTAGTCGCGTTGCCGGCAGTCTGCGGTTTCCACCGGCCTTGCCTGACGTGCGTCACCGATGGGTCAGTCACCAGCCAGGCGGGCGCACGTTGCCCATCACGCGGGTCACGGTGATCTCGATGACCACGCGTTCGGGGTTGGGGCGAGGTGGTCGGTAGCGCTGGGCGTAGCGCCGTTCGGCTTCAGCGACGGATTCCGGATCATCCTTGATCAGCGCAGTGCCTTCGAGGGTGCTCCACCGTCGCCCTTCGACCTGGCTGACCGCGACCTTCACGTCCGGGCCGGCCGTTCGAACGTTGCGCACCTTCTTGGTGTCGCCGCTGCAGATGACGCGCGCGATGCCGGTTTCAGGATCGAAGGTGGCGCCGACGGGGACGAGGTGCGGACTGCCGTCGGGACGCTGGGTGGCGAGGAAGCAGATGCGGCGTTCCTGCCAGAAGTGGTCGTCCTTCGCCTCAGGCGCAGCTGGATCGATCGTCATGTGTTCCGCTTCATGGTGCAGTGGTCGCGTTCATCGCATTCCAGCGAGAGGACGCCACCTCGTGGAGCCGGTAGCGCGACAATTCTCCCCCATTCCTGCAGCTCCGGTCACCGGGGTTTTCGCACCTCAGCCAGCCGCCGGCCTCGTCACACCGACGAATGCGGCACACCACTGACGCCATCCGGAAACTGACGGTGCCGCGCCGCCGCGCCTCGAGCTGGACCGGTGGGACAGCGTCAAAGCGCTTTGTGGCCGAGCGCGGCGGAAATGCGCCCCGCGCTGCGGCTCAGCACCTGGGCGAGACCGCGCATCCGCGCCGCGGGCATGTACGGCCGGGTCGCTGACACGCTGATCGCTCCGACGAGGGCCCCGGACGCGTCGCGCACCGGCGCCGCCACGCAGCGGATTCCCGGCTCGTTGTCCTCGAGGTCCATCGCCACCTGGGAGCTGACGTACTCGCGCATCCGCGCGGTGAAGGCGTCGACGTCATCGGACCGCGCTAGCTCGGGATCCACCGCAGCCTCGGCCTCGTAGAGCGACTCCCACTCGTGCGGTGAGTCGAGCAGCAGCGCCATCCCGACTCCGGTGCGGGTCAGCGGCATCCGGTGGCCGATGCGGGAACGCATCTCGGCTCCCCGCGATCCGGGCAGCTTGTCGAGGTAGAGCACCGAGGAGCCGTCCCGCACCGCGAGGTGGACGGTGTCCTTCAGCTGCTCGGACAGCTCCTCCAGCACCGGGCGCGACACCACCGGCAGCGGGTTGCCGTGCAACGCCTGGAACCCCAGCTCGATCAGGGTCGGCCCGAGCGTGTAGCCGTCCCGCCCCGTCCGCAGGTAGCCCTCGCGCACGAGCAGCTGGACCAGCCGGTGCGCGGTGCTGCGGCCCAACTCGGTGCGCTCGACGAGGGTGCGCAGATCGGTGGCACCGTCGGCCACGGCGCGGACCACCGCCAGACCGCGAGCGAGTGTCTGGGTACCCGGCGGAAGCGGCTGATCCTCGGTGCTCACGACAGTGAATCCTACATATAGGGACCGTGTTGGCAATATAGGGATGGATTTCGCAGAGTTCCACCCGTGACCGACGCCCGTTCAACCCCGAGCCTGATCGCGCTCGACTGGGGGACCACCGCACAGCGCGCCTGGCTGCTCGACCACGTCGGCCAGATCATCGCCGCACGACGCCCGGACCAGGGCCTGCTCGCCATGACGGCCGACATCGACCCGCACGACGCCCGAGCACGCGCCCACGCCTACGAGTCGGCGTTCTGGGCCGCCTGCGGCGACTGGTTGACCGCGAACCCGGACCTACCGGTGATCGCGTGCGGCATGGTCGGCAGCGCGCAGGGCTGGTCGGACGCCGGCTACCTGACCGTCCCGGCGCAACCGAAGTACCGGCCCGGCTCGCTGGTGCCGGTGGCCCACCGCGCCGGCGTCGTGCACCTCGTGCCCGGCCTGCGGATTCCCAGTGCGGACGGCATTCCCGGAAACGTCCTCCGCGGTGAGGAAACCCAGATCGTCGGCGCGCTCGAAGCCCTCGGTGATCCCGCCGGGCAGCTCACGCTGATCCTTCCCGGCACGCACAGCAAATGGGTCCGGATCGAGGACGGCACCGTGACGTCCTTCGCCACCGCGATGTCGGGCGAGCTGTTCGGCCTGCTGACCGCCGACGGCATCCTCGCCCGCACCGCTGCCGAGCCGGCGCGCGACGACGAGGCGTTCGCACGGGGTCTGGCGGCGGGCCGGTCCAGGCACGGCCTGTTGACCGAACTGTTCGGGGCTCGACCCCTGGTGCTCGACGGACTCCTCGACCCCGCGTCGGTCGCCGACTACGTCTCCGGCGTGCTGATCGCCGACGAGGTCGCCCACCTGGTGCGCGGGACGGGACCGGTCGTGCTGTGCGGCGGTGCGGACCTGTCCCGCAGGTACGCCCAGGCGTTTGCCGCGCACGGCGTCGAACCGACCGTGCTGGCCGAGGACGTCACGGCCCGCGGGCTGTGGCAGATCGCGTTCGCTACCGGACTTCAGGAGGCGTCATGAGCAACACCGGACTGATCGCGATCCTGCGCGGCGTCACGCCGGACGAGGTGGTCGCCGTCGGGGAAGCGCTCGTCGACGCGGGTGTCGACGCGATCGAGGTACCGCTGAACTCGCCCGATCCGTTCACCTCCGTCGAGCGGCTGGCCGCCTCCCTGGGCGACCGTTGCGTGATCGGTGCCGGGACCGTGCTCACGGCCACCGACGTCGCACGCACACGCGACGCCGGTGGGCAGATCGTCGTGGCACCCAACTGCGACACCGAGGTCATCGCCGCGACCGTCGACGCGGGCCTGCGGCCCTACCCCGGGGTGGCCACGCCGACCGAGGCCTTCGCCGCCGTCAAGGCCCGGTCGCGGCACCTCAAGCTGTTCCCGGCCGACGCGATCGGCATCGCCGGGATGAAGGCGTGGCAAGCGGTCTTGCCACCAGACGTCGAACTGCTGCCGGTCGGCGGGATCGACGAGACCAACCTCGCCGCGTGGGCAGCCGCGGGGGCGGGCGGAGCCGGCCTGGGCTCGGCCCTGTACCGGCCCGGGGACTCCCCCGCGGAGGTCGGCGCCCGTGCCCGCGCGATGCGACGGGCCTGGGCAGGCGGCTGAGCCGCAGACACCAGCGAGTTTCACCGAGAAGGAAGCAATCAGATGAAAATCGTGTCAATGACGACATATCGGGTGCCGCCGCGCTGGCTGTTCCTGAAGATCGAGACCGACGAGGGCATCACCGGATGGGGCGAGCCGGTCCTGGAGGGGCGCGCCGAGGCCGTGGCCGCCACCGTCGAGGAGCTCTCCGACTACCTCATCGGCCAGGACCCCACCCGGATCGAGGACCTGTGGACCGTGCTCTACCGCGGTGGCTTCTACCGCGGCGGCGGGATCCACATGAGCGCCCTCGCCGGCATCGACCAGGCCCTGTGGGACATCAAGGGCAAGGCGCTCGGCGTCCCCGCGCACGACCTGCTCGGCGGCCGAGTGCGCGATCGGATCAAGGTCTACTCGTGGATCGGCGGAGACCGCCCCGCCGAGACGGCGCAAGCCGCCCGCGAGGTGGTGGACCGCGGCTTCACCGCGGTCAAGATGAACGGCACCGAGGAACTGCAGTACCTCGACACCTGGGCCAAGGTCGACCAGTGCGTGGCCAACGTGGCAGCCGTTCGCGATGCCGTCGGACCCAACATCGGCATCGGCGTCGACTTCCACGGGCGCGTGCACAAGCCGATGGCCAAGGTGCTGCTGCGCGAGTTGGAGCCCTACCGGCTGATGTTCGTCGAGGAGCCCGTGCTGTCGGAGAACGTGGACGGTTTCGTCGACGTGCTTCGGCAGTCGCCGATCCCGATCGCACTGGGCGAGCGGCTGTACTCGCGGTGGGACTTCAAGTCCGTGCTGGCCTCAGGCGCCGTGGACATCGTCCAGCCCGACCCATCGCACTGCGGTGGGATCACCGAGGCCCGCAAGATCGCCCACATGGCCGAGGCGTACGACGTCGCCCTGGCGCTGCACTGCCCGCTCGGGCCTATCGCGCTGGCCGCCTGCCTGCAGATCGACGCCGGCTGCTACAACGCCACGATCCAGGAGCAGAGCCTGGGCATCCACTACAACACCTCCAACGACCTGCTCGACTACCTCACCGACCCCGCCGTGTTCACCTACGACGACGGGCAGGTGGCGATCCCGACCGGGCCGGGGCTGGGCATCGAGATCAACGAGCAGTACGTCGCCGAGCGGGCCGCCGAGGGACACCGCTGGCGCAACCCCGTCTGGCGGCACAGCGACGGTTCCGTGGCGGAGTGGTAAGAGCGATGACCCGTACCGAAAACGCGCCGACCGCGGTGCGCCAGGCCTCACGCGCCCGCGTGGTCATCGCGGTGCTGCTCTTCGTCACCGTGGTGATCAATTACCTGGACCGCTCCAACCTGTCGATCGCGATGCCGGCCATCGCCGGGGAACTCGACCTCTCCAAGGCGCAGCAAGGGATCCTGCTCTCGGCGTTCGGCTGGACCTACGCGGCGATGCAACTGCCGGGCGGTTGGCTGGTCGACCGGGTCGCCCCGCGGGTGCTCTACCCGCTGTGCCTGGTCCTGTGGTCGCTGGCGACGCTGTTCATGGGCATGGTCGGCGGGTTCGTCGCGCTGGTCCTCCTGCGGCTGCTGGTCGGCGCCTGCGAGGCCCCGGCCTACCCGATCAACAGCCGGGTCGCCACGGTGTGGTTCCCGGAGCGGGAACGAGCGACCGCCATCGGCTTCTACACCTCCGGCCAGTTCATCGGCTTGGCGCTGCTGACCCCGGTGCTGTCGTGGCTGCAGGCGACGCTGTCCTGGCACTGGGTCTTCATCCTCACCGGACTGGTCGGGATCATCTGGGGCGCGATCTGGTACTACGGCTACCGCGAGCCCCGCGAGTCGCGGGCCAACCAGGCCGAGATCGACCTGATCCGCTCCGGCGGCGGCCTGGTCGACCTCGCCGAGGACCGGCCGCAACGCGCCCGCATCAGCCGCGGTGACGTCGCGACCGTGCTGGGCGGACCAAGTTGTGGGGAATCTACATCGGACAGTTCTGCCTGACCTCGACGCTGTGGTTCTTCCTCACCTGGTTCCCCACCTACCTGGTCGACTACCGCGGGATGGACTACATCAAGTCCGGACTGCTGGCGTCGCTGCCGTTCGCCGCGGCACTGGTAGGGGTGCTGGCCTCCGGCGTGGTCTCGGACTTCCTGCTGCGCCGGGGAGCTTCGCTGGGCATGGCCCGCAAGGCGCCGATCATCGCCGGCCTGCTGCTGAGCACCCTGATGGCCGGGGCCGCGTTCACCGACTCTACGGCACTGGTGGTCGCGTTCCTGTCGATCGCGTTCTTCGGCAACGGGCTCGCCTCGATCACCTGGACGCTGGTGTCCGCGCTGGCACCGGAGCGGCTGCTCGGGCTGACCGGCGGGATGTTCAACTTCATCGGCAACCTGTCGTCGATCGCCACTCCGATCGTGATCGGTTTCCTGGTCACCGAGGAGAGCTTCACCCCGGCCTTCGCCTACATGACTGCGATCACCGTCGCCGGGATCCTCGCTTACGTGTTCCTGGTCGGCAGGGTCGAGCGGGTGCCCGAACGGCAGCCGGTCTGATCTTCCGCTGCGGACGATGTCCTGCCGGTCCTGCACCGGCAGGACATCGTCGTATCAGGCACCCGAACCACGAGCCCAGCGCGATCTTGCGGCGCATCGTGACGCTGTGAACCACCGACACGTCCCATTGAAACCAGGTGCCCTTCAGCGAAAGGAACAGGACTGCTACCCCGGCAATGCTTGGAACCGTCACGGCCGAGAGCTCCAGCGCAGGGCTGCTGGGAAATTGGTCCACACACCGAAATCGTCGCCATCGGAATGAAATGATCCGGTTTTGCGGGAATTCTCCGCGATCATTCACCAGTCGTGAAGAATTCACGGTGCAGGCACTCGTCCGACACCGGTCACGCCATAGGTTTTCCGAGCCCCTGTCGCTTTACGACTGCGGCTCAACCTGTTCCGGTTCCTAACAGGAGAACACCGTGGACCGTCGGGATTTCCTCCGCGCCGCCGTGGTCGGTGGCACCGTGGTGACGCTGGGATTCAGCGTCACCCGCGAATCCATCGCCTACCCCGCCAAGACCGGCCTCAGCCCCTACGGAGCCCTGCAGGCGGCTGACGCCAACGGCATCCAGCTGCCCGCGGGCTTCACCAGCCGCGTGATCGCCCGCTCCACCCAAGCCGTGACCAACACCGGCTACACCTGGCACAGCGCCCCCGATGGCGGCGCCTGCTTCGCCGACGGCACCGGCTGGATCTACGTCTCCAACTCCGAGATGAGCAGCGGCGGAGGCGGCGTCAGTGCCATCCGCTTCGACGCCAACGGCAACCCCACCAGCGCCTACCGCATCCTGGGCGGCACCACCCGCAACTGCGCCGGTGGACCGACCCCGTGGAACACCTGGCTGTCCTGCGAGGAGACCGACTTCGGGTACACCTGGGAAACCGACCCCTGGGGCACCAAGGCCGCGGTCCGCCACAACGCCATGGGCCGCTTCAAGCACGAGGCCGCCGCCTGCGACCCCGACCGCAAGGTGATCTACCAGACCGAGGACACCAGCGACGGCTGCTTCTACCGGTTCATCCCCACCACCTGGGGAGACCTGTCCGCAGGCGGCACCCTGCAGGTCCTCGTCGAGAACGGCACCACCCTGTCCTGGGTGACCGTTCCCGACCCCGACGGAAGCCCCACCCCCACCCGCGACCAGGTCGCAGGCGCCAAGATCTTCAACGGCGGCGAAGGAGCCTTCTACCGCAACGGCACCTGCTACTTCACCACCAAGGGCGACAACCGCGTCTGGGCCTACGACGCCGCCAACAACCAACTGCACATCGCCTACGACGACAACCTCACCAGCAACCCGCCGCTGACCGGCGTCGACAACATCACCGGCGCCACCGTCGGCGACCTCTACGTCGCCGAAGACGGCGGCAACATGGAAATCTGCATCATCACCCCGGACGACATCATCGCCCCGTTCCTGCGCGTCACCGGACAATCCTCCTCAGAGCTGTGCGGCGTGGCGTTCAACCCCGCAGGCAACCGCATGTACTTCTCCTCGCAACGCGGCACCAGCGGCTCCAGCAGCGGCGGCATCACCTACGAAGTCACCGGCCCCTTCCGCACCGCGCTCTGACAACACCCGCTCAGCAACGACCGCGGACCGCAAGAGCCTGGTAGCACCCAATTTTGGTCCACGGGGCGGGGGGCCGGCGGGCGGCGCCCCGCGGCCCCCCCAGGGGGACACCCCCCGGGCGCCCAAGA